>USEV01000025.1 GCA_900553825.1 uncultured Eubacteriales bacterium | reverse complement strand
GAGCCTTATCGTCGGCAGCGTCAGATGTGTATAAGAGACAGATATTATAACACGCGTGACTCGGACGCTCCGCTGGCGGGGAACACCGTTTAAGAGCGTTTAGTAAAAAGGAGGACAGTCATTATGAACATTATCGACACCATCGAAAAGGAAGGTATGAGAACCGACCTTCCCGAAATCGCAATCGGCGACCAGGTCAAGGTTTTCGTCAAGGTCATCGAGGGCAGCCGCGAAAGGTTGCAGTCCTATGAAGGAATCGTCATCGCCAAGAAGAACGGCGGCATCCGCGAGACTTTCACCGTCCGTCGCGTCACCTACGGTGTGGGCGTCGAGAGGACATTCCCCATGCATTCTCCCAAAATCGACCGCATAGAAGTCGTGCGTCACGGCAAGGTCAGGAGGGCAAAGCTCTACTATCTGCGCGAGCGTACCGGTAAGGCTGCGAAGCTCAAAGAAGTCAGATAAGGTCTATGAAAAAAAGATTTGTCTTGATTAGCGTAATAGTGCTGGTACTTGTGCTGGCACTATTCTTACTTTCCGCGTGCGATCAGGGGCGCACGGAAGTCGGCGTCGAGCTCGTGCTCAACGGCGACCTCGCCTCGACATCCAGCGGCGAGAACGGCACCATCGTCGACAACTGGACAATCGGCGGCGAGTGGGACGAGGACCTCGATTCCCCCTATTCCTACCAGCGCCTGGATTCCGAAAGCAGCCTCTACGAGGAGCACGGCACGGGCTATGTCATCCTCGAAACGGGTGACAGCGGCTGGGTCTACCTCTCCCAGGGCTTTGCCGTCGACCGCAGGGCAGTCTATCAGGTGTCCTTCGACGCCCGCCTCGTCAGCTACGAAAACGGTGACACCGACGAAAGCCGCGGTGCCTTCGTCACCTTCCTCGAGAATGTCGAGTTCATCATGAGCGAACAGACCTCGGCAGGCGAATGGAAGAGCTACACCGTCTATGTCCGTCCCATCAACACCGACTATCTGACCATCGCCCTCTCTCTGGGCGCGGAAGGCGCGGAGTGCGACGGCGTTGCGTATTTCGACAACATCTCCGTGACACGCGTCGACGAATCCGCACTTGCGGCGGGCACGACCATACACGACTTCAGGATGTCGCAGATTGCGCGTTACAACCGTGACCTCTCCGGCACTCTGTTTGTGACCTTCCTCACGATATTCGGCTTTGCGGCGGTCGTCGCGGCGTATGTCATAGTCAAGAAGCTCTACGCCCGCAACGATGTGTTCGTCAACTTCGACGGCACTCCCACGGGCTCTTATTTCACCCCCGCTTCGGGCAAGACCGCGGGCAAGGGCGGAGCAAAGGCGGCAAAGACCGTCGCTCCCGTCGCATGGTGGAAGAACGCGTGGTTCATCGCGGCGATGCTCATGCTCGGCGCGTTTGTCCTCCGCCTCGTCTTCCTGCTTTCGATGTACGGCTTCGGCGGCGAGATGACCGCAACCGTCAACCTCGCCAAATGGCTGGGCGCGAACGGCGTCGGCAACATCTATGCAAACGCCTCCGAGTGGAGCAATGTCGACATAGCGACGATGTCGCCCGGCACGGTGTACATCCTCGCTATCCTCGGTGCAATGGGGCAGAACCTCACCAGCGACGCGCTCTCCGTGCTCATCCGTATGGTCGGCGTGCTCGGCGATATGGCTGTCGTCGGTATGATTTACTTCTACGGCAGAAAGTTCGCTGGCGACAAATCCGCCGTGGTGTTTGCGGCACTTTACGCGGTGCTTCCCGTGGCGCTCGTCATGAGCGGCATGACAAACACTTTCACATCCTTGCTCGTCGCCCTCATGGTGGCTGCGGTGATTTTGCTTGTCGAAAAGAAGTTCGTGCCCATGTACATCGTCATGGCGCTTGCGGCAATGCTCGACATCAGGGCACTTGCGCTCGCACCCATCGCAGTGACTTACCTCGGCTACACCTATTACCGTGCCGACAGCTCGCTCAAGACCTTCGGCAAGACCCGCGCGACAATCGTCTTCGGGCTTGTGGGAGCCTTTGTGCTTGTGTATGTCCTCACGCTTCCCGTCGCAATCAACCACCTCGGTGAAAACGCCTTCTACGGTATGCGCGCAATCGCGAACCAGATGCTCAACAACAACATCTTCGTCGACAACGCATTCGGATTCTACGCCATGGCAACCCTCAATCAGAAGGGCTTCAACAACACGGCGTCCATCCTCAACCTCGTTTTCATCCTCGTGCTTGTCGTCTACATCTGCTCGCTCTACTTCAAGAAGCGCAACCGCCACGAGGTCATCCTGCTCGCGTCCTACACGCTTGCGATGGTTGCGGTGTTCACCCTCAAGGTCAACTGGACTTACCTCTTCCTCTCCATCGCGCTCGGCGTCATCTACGCCATGGTCGCGGGAGAAAAAAGAGTGTACGGCGTCATGGGCGCGTACTCGCTGCTCGCGTTCCTCTGCCTGGGGCTCATCGTCAAGAACTCCGGCTATGCGGCAATCACGGGCGGCGGCTACATCGTGGACTTCGAGACCACGGGCGCGGACTTCATCCTGTTCAGCGTGATAACGGTGCTTGTGACGCTCTACTATTCGTATGTGGTATACAACATCACCAACACCGGCAAGATTGCGGACATCAAGCCGCTCAACAAGCCTCTCGGAACAGCGATAAAGGACAGCTTCCGTTCCTTTACGGATGTGTTCAAGAAGGACTGAACGTAAGACGCGCATGAAAAACCATCCCCGCCGAACGGTGGGGATTTTTTTCCTTGCGGCAGTGCGACAGGGGAGTGGGCGGGCGCGTTTTTTGTCTTGTTTTGTCTATTTTTTCCCGTGGCGTCAAACAGTTGCCTTGCTGCTCCGTTTTGTGATAATATCTTGCAGTGGAGAAATCCGAAATCATCCTTACGGAGGCATATTATGAAAAAGACCGTCAAAGGCAAAGTCTATGACACCATCGAAATGAGCGTAATCAAAAAGGTGACCAACGGTTGCTACGGCGACCCCGCAGGTTACGAGGAAACCCTCTATGTCGCGGAGGACGGCACCTACTTCCTCTACACCAACGGCGGCGAGGAATCCCCCTACAAGAGCGAGAAGCTGACCGCGATGAGCAAGGCGAAAGTCGACGCCTGGAAGAAGCAGAACGCGTAATTCCGCTCGGAATGAACCTCGCTCGCATGACGGGCAGGGAAACGAAAACCCGCCTTTTGGCGGGTTTTTTGTTGTCGCTTTCATGCGCTTGGGAAACGGGCTACCCGGGCGCGGACCTCACAGGTTGTAACGCGCCCTGACGATGTCGCCGATGTCCTCGAAGATGATGTTGTCGGCGAATTTTGCCGCCGTTTCGAGCTTTTCGGGGGAGTTGACCGTCCAGGTGATGACGGGCATGAACTTGCGCGCCTTTGCGACATATTTGTTGTCGGCGAGGTCGCGGATATCGTAGGCGACGAAGTGCGGCTTCGACACCTTGATTATCCACAGTTTTCCCATGAAATCCGTGAGGTGCGAGCGACCGCCTCCCGAGGGGTTCTGCCAGGTGCAGAGTTGTCCCGAGGGCAGGTCGGTGTGACGGCGGCAGTACCTCACCGAACCGTAGTTGAAGGATTGAAGCGCGATGTTGCCCTTGTAGGTTTTCAGACGCTCGCAAACCGCTTTGGAAATTGCGTTCGCGTAGGGATTGAGCCCTTTTATCTCGCACAGTATTCCCGTCCTGCCGTTCACGAGCTCCAGGAACTCGTCAAAGGTGGGGATGGTGTTCTCCGTGCCGCAAAGACGCATCGTCTTGAGCTCCGCAAGAGTGCAGTCCTTGAGCTTTTTGTCGACGCCGCAGACGCGTTTCAGGCTGTAGTCGTGGAAGACGACGATGTGCCCGTCGCTGGTGAGCTGGACATCGATTTCGATGTTGACCCCCATTGCGATTGCCGCCTCGAAGGCGGGCAGGCTGTTTTCGGGCAGGGCGTCGTCGTGAAGCCCGCGGTGCGCGACAGGTGTCGAAAAGAGCCAATCCATGTTCATAGCTTTTCTCCCGAGTTGAAGTGATTTTGTTGATATAATTCTAGATTTACATTATAATAATGTCAATACGCAAAGTTAAAATTTTCGCTTACGGGGCGAAAAAGCGAGGACTAGTTGAGCCTTTCACATATCCGCAATTTTTCCATAATAGCGCACATCGACCACGGCAAAAGCACACTTGCCGACCGCCTCATCGAAAGGACGGGGACGGTTTCGTCGCGCGATATGTCCGACCAGCTCCTCGACAACATGGACATCGAAAGGGAGAGGGGCATAACAATCAAGCTGCAGACCTGCAGGCTGTTTTACGAGCACAACGGCGAGGAATACACTTTCAACTTGATTGACACCCCGGGGCATGTCGACTTCACCTACGAGGTGTCGCGCTCGCTCGCGGCGTGCGAAGGCGCGCTGCTCGTCGTAGACGCGACGCAGGGGGTGGAGGCGCAGACGCTTTCCAATGTGTATCTTGCGCTGGACAACGACCTCGAAATCCTGCCCGTAATCAACAAAATCGACCTCGCCTCCGCCGACACGGAAGGGGTGAAGAAGGAGATTGAGGACATCATTGGACTCGACACCACGGGGTGCCCGCTCATATCCGCGAAAGAGGGCATAGGAATAGACGATGTGCTTGCGCAGATAGTGGAGAAACTGCCTCCCCCCAAGGGCGACCCCGACGCGCCTCTCAAAGCGCTCATATTCGACAGCTACTACGACAATTACCGCGGCGCAATCTCCATGGTCCGCATCATGGACGGCACGGTGAAAGCCGGCGACAGGATCAAGATGTTTGCAACGGGCAAAGTGTTCGAAGTCGTCGAAGTGGGGGTTTATTCACCCGGAATGAAGCCGAAAACCTCGCTTTCTGCGGGTGAAGTGGGTTACATCGCCGCAAGCGTAAAGAATGTCGCCGACACCGCGGTGGGCGACACAATCACTTCCGCCGACCGTCCCGCGGCGGCTCCGCTCAAGGGTTACAAAAAGGTCACGCCCATGGTCTTCACGGGCGTTTACCCCGCTGACGGCGCGCGTTACAACGACCTCAAGGAAGCGCTCCTGAAGCTGCAGCTCAACGACGCGTCGCTCACTTTCGAACCCGAGACATCGAAAGCCCTCGGCTTCGGTTTCAGATGCGGTTTCCTGGGGCTTTTGCACATGGAGATAATAGGGGAGAGGCTCGAGCGCGAATTTGACCTCGACCTCATTACCACCGCGCCCGGCGTTTCCTACCATGTCACCCGCACCAACGGCGAAAAGTTGATTGTCGACAATCCCACCAACCTCCCCAATCCGAGCGAAATCGAGAGCATCGAGGAGCCCATGGTCAAAGCCACGATCTTCACTCCGCCCGAATATGTGGGGCAGATCATGGAGCTTTGTCAGGACAAGCGCGGCGTGTTCATAGACATGACCTATGTCGACACCACGCGCGTGCAGATGACATACAGACTGCCGCTCAACGAAATCATATACGACTTCTTCGACAGCCTGAAATCCCGCACACGCGGTTACGCCTCCCTGGACTACGAGCCCGACGGCTACGAAAAGAGCGACCTGGTGCGGCTTGATATGCTCATCAACGGCGATATGTGCGACGCGCTTTCCCTCATAGTGCACCGCGACAAGGCGTATGCGAGGGGCAGGGGCATTGCCGAAAAGCTCAAGGACGCAATCCCGCGCCAGCTGTTCGAAATCCCGATACAGGCGGCAATCGGCGGCAAAATCATAGCGCGCGAAACGGTCAAGGCGCTCCGCAAGGATGTCCTTGCCAAGTGTTACGGCGGTGACATTACCCGCAAAAAGAAGCTCCTCGAAAAACAGAAAGAGGGCAAAAAGCGTATGCGCAGGGTCGGTTCGGTGGAAGTGCCGAGTGAGGCTTTCGTCAGCATACTCAAGGTCGGTGACGACAAATAAAATGCAGCTTTACATACACATTCCGTTTTGCAAAAAGAAGTGCGCCTACTGCGATTTCAACTCGTATGCAGGATGTTCGGATGCGCTTGTTTTCAGCTATCTAACGGCATTAAAACGCGAAATAGCCTTTGCGGGAGAACGATTCCCGAAAGCGCGGATAGACACCGTCTATCTGGGCGGAGGCACGCCCTCGCTGCTTTCGACACGGGACATCGACAGCCTGTTTTCGGCGGTGTGGAAAGCCTTTCCCGGCGCCTCGCCCGTCGAGGTGACGGCGGAGGTCAATCCCGAGAGCGCGACGGAGGAAAAGCTCCGCGCCTTCCGCGCCAACGGCGTGAACAGAATAAGCATAGGCGTGCAGAGCTTTTCGGACGACAACCTACGCTCAGTCGGCAGGTTGCACGACGCGGCGACGGCACGGGCGGCAATCGCTTCCGTCGGCAGACTTTTCGACAACTTTTCGGAGGATTTCATCATAGGCTTGCCCTACGACACGGAGGACATTGTCGCGGACGAGCTCAAAGAGGCGGCGGCTTCCGCGCCGCATATATCCGTCTATCAGCTCACTCTCGAAGAGGGGACACCGCTTGCGCGCGCCGTGGAGGAGGACAGGGTCATGCTTCCGACGGAGGACGAGACGGCGGACTATATGGAGCTTGCAATCGACACCCTGGCTCCGTACGCGAGGGAGCGTTACGAGGTGTCGAACTTTGCCTTGAACGGGTTTGAATCCGTGCACAATCTCGGCTACTGGACGCGCGAGGAGTATCTCGGGTTGGGGGCGGGAGCGCATTCGCTGGTCAAGAGCGCGGCGGACGGTACGCCGCTCGCGGCGGAAATCCGCTTTGCGTCGCCCGAGGACCTGAACGCCTATATCGGCGGCGTCAACTGCGTCGGCGCGTTCGACGATGTTCCCCGTGCGGAGATGAGTGTGCTCACCCCTGACGAAATCAGGGCGGAGAGCATAATGCTGGGGCTTCGCACGGCGTACGGCATCGACGAAAAGCTCCTGGAGGGCAGGGATATCGGCCGCGTCGAAGCGCTTTTCGAGCGCAAGGAGGGCAGAATCCGTCTGACCCGTCGCGGGTTGCAGGTGATGAACTCCGTGCTGGCGGAAATAATATGATTTTTCCCTTTTTTCGTACAACACCGGAATTGTGTGCAAAATCAATATAATGTGGTGAAAATAATTGAAATTCGGTGAAGGGTCTGTTATACTGTCCCTATCCAGGAGGAAACAAATGACTTCCAAATTCACGCTTTCCACTTCCCGCCCCAAAGGACCACTTGCAATCATTGCCACCCCCGGTGCACGCGAACTTGCGGAACTCATCGACAAAAAGCTGGTTGAGTGGTACAAGTCGGTCGGGATCGAGGGCTCGCTTCAGAAAGACACCTTCATCGTAGATTCTTCCTGCCCGCGGTTTACGAGCGGCGACGGCAAGGCAATAATAATGGAGACTCTGCGCGGCAAGGACCTTTTCATCATCTGCGATGTCGCAAACCACGGAGTGACCTACAACTTTTTCGGAAAGCAGATTCCGATGACCCCGGACGAACATTTTGCCGACCTCAAGCGCATCATCTGCGCGGCGAACGGCAAGCCCGAGCGCATCACGGTGGTCATGCCCATGCTGTATGCGTCGCGTCAGCACCGCAGGGCGGGCAGGGAATCCCTGGACTGCGCCCTCATGCTCAACGAGCTCTATTCCATGGGCGTCAGCGATGTCATCACCTTCGACGCGCACGACCCGAGAGTGCAGAACGCGGTGCCTCTCATGGGCTTTGACAACTACTTCCCGACCTACCAGGTCCTGAAAGCGCTCACAAAGCACTTCCCCGATGTCAGGCTGGACAAGAATTCCCTGATGTGCATCTCTCCCGACGAGGGCGCAATCGGCAGGAATGTGTACTACGCCTCCGTCCTCGGGCTCGACCTCGGTATGTTCTACAAGAGGAGGGATTACGCCAATGTCGTCAATGGCAGGAATCCCATCATCGCGCACGAGTATATCGGCAGCCCCGTCATGGGCATGAATGTGTTTGTCGCCGACGACATGATTGCGACGGGCGACAGCATGATAAAGCTCGCTCGCGAGATAAAGGAAAAGGGCGCGCAGAGGGTGTTCCTCTCCGCAACATTCGCCCTCTTCACCGAAGGCGTGGACAAGTTCAACCGCGCCTACGAGGAAGGACTTTTCGACGCGGTCATATCCACCAACCTCTGCTACCGCATCCCCGAGCTCAAGGATTGCAAGTGGTTTGTCGAGGCGGATATGTCCAAGTACCTTGCGTACATCATCGCCGCCGGCAATCTCAACGAGGCGGTGTCCAACCTTCTCGACCCGTTCGAGAAGATACATCAGCTTGTGGAAAGAATCAACAAGCGTCAGAACGACTAGGAGGAAACAGTGAAAATTACTTGGTTGGGGCATTCCTCATTCAAGCTCGAAGAGAGCACGGGGACGACGGTTGTCACCGACCCGTATCACCCATATGTGGGTTACGAAATGCCCGAAGTTACGGCTGACATAGTGACTGTCAGCCACGGCCACAAGGACCACAACCTGTCTCTTATACACATCTGACGCTGCCGACGATAA
>USEV01000024.1 GCA_900553825.1 uncultured Eubacteriales bacterium | reverse complement strand
TACGAGATTCCTCTACGTCTCGTGGGCTCGGAGATGTGTATAAGAGACAGCCCTCCGATTTCAACCCGTCCATGCCGCGCGTGTCCACCACCTCTTCCCCGGGGGAGAGCGCGGAGTCGAACACATATTCCGTGTCCTTGGGCAGGACCTCCAGCGTCCTGGAAACGCGCCTCACATCGAAGTCGCCCCTCACCCCGTACATCTCCGCACGCAGGTATTTTCCGTCCGCCGTCATCTTTATCGTCACGGGGGCGGAAAGCGTGTTGGCAAAGCGCAGGTCGCTCTGCGAGGACACCATGGCGTCGAATGAGGGCGCGACATAGCTGACGGGCAAGGAGTGCGGGCGCACGCAGGTTATATACAGGTCCGCGAGCAGGGCGCAGTTGTAGAGCGTGCCCGAGACCTGGCAAACTCCGCCGCCCACTCCCTCGACGAACACGCCGTCGCTTATGATGTAGGCGGTGCGGTAGCCGCGTTCCTTCGTACGCGCGCCCACCGTGTCGTTGAAGGAGAACTCCTCCTCGGGCAGCAGCACCGCGCCGTCAATGGCACGGGCGGCGAGGGCGATGTTGTGCTTGCGCCCCTCGGCGCTGTCGCCGTAATAGGTCGAAAACTTTGCAATGAGCGTGATTTCGGGTGTTTCCGCAACCGCAGTCCGACAGTTTTCCATACCGTATGATATGACCGCCGTGCAAAAAGTGAACACGGTGAGGAGAGCGCAAATCGCCGCAAGGCACGCCGCCGTCATGCGGCGCGCGTCGGATTCCCTGAATTTCGGCATGAACCTAGTATGCGCGATAATCGCGCGATAATGCCGGAACTTCCCGCCCGCGCACAACCTTTTTCCCCCGACATTGACACCGCGAGCAAAAACATAGTATAATCAAGCGATGAGGTGAAATATGGACTACATCGAATCGTTCAACCTCTGGCGCGCGGCAGACGAGCTCACCGCCGAGGAGAAAAACAGACTTGACTCAATGACCGACGAGGAGAAGAAGGAATGCTTCTGGGCGCCCCTCGAATTCGGCACGGCGGGTATGCGCGGGGTCATCGACCTCGGCACCAACCGCATGAACCGCTTCACGGTTGCGCGCGCGACGAAAGGGCTTGCGGACTACCTCGTATCCCTCGGCGACGCCGCGAAGAAGGCAGGTGTCGTGATTGCCTGCGACACGCGCCGCTACTCCAAGGATTTCGCCGTGCTCTCCGCCAAAGTGCTTGCCGCAAACGGGGTGCGCGCTTACCTTTACGAGGATGTCCGCCCCGTGCCGATGTGCTCGTTCGCAATCCGCAGACTGGGCGCGGCGGCAGGCATAATGATAACCGCGTCGCACAACCCCAGGATATACAACGGCTACAAGGTGTACGGTGACGACGGAGCACAGCTTTCGCCCGAAGGCACACTTAAAGTTGTCGAATTCATTGAAAAAACCCCGTATTTTGGCATAAACACCCTGAAATGCGATGTCACGCCCGAGAGCATCAAGGGGCTTGACGGCAAGGAAGCGGCACCCTTCATCACCGTCATCGGCGCTTCCGTTGACAACGATTATTTCGCCGCAATCGAAAAGCTCGGTCTTTCGCCCGACGCCGTCGCGCGTTACGGCGGGAGCGTCAAAATCGTCTACACCCCCGTGCACGGGACGGGGTATATGCCCGTGACCACCGTGCTGTCGCACATGGGCATCAGCGTCACCGTCGTGCCCGAGCAGGCGGTGCCCGACTGCGAGTTCTCCACCGTGCGCGTCCCCAACCCCGAGGAGGCGGACACCCTCTCTCTCGGCATGAAATACGCCGACGAGCTGGGCGGTGACATCGTCATCGGCACCGACCCCGACGCGGACAGAATGGGCGTCGCAATCAGGAACGACGAGGGCAGGTTCGTCCTCCTGAACGGCAACCGCATAGGCTCGCTCATGGCGGACTACATCATGCGCCGCAAAAAGGAAGAGGGCACTCTCCCCGCAAACGGCGCCATCGTCAAGACCATCGTGACGACGGAGCTCGCCCGCAAAATCGCCGATTCCTACGGCGTCGCCACTTTCGATGTGCTGACGGGCTTCAAGTTCATCGGCGAAAAGATAAAGGAGTGGGAGACCTCCGGCAAATATACCTATCTCTTCGGGTTCGAGGAGAGCTACGGCTCGCTGGTCGGCACGCACGCCCGCGACAAGGACGCCGTCGTCGCCGCCATGATTTTCGCCGAGATGGTGTGTTATTACGAGAGCAAGGGCAAGAGCATCTACAAGGTGTTCAACGAGCTTTGCGAAAAGTTCGGTTACTATTTTGAGAAATCCTCCTCCGTCGCCTTCGGCGGCGTGGACGGCATGGACAAGATGCGCGCCATAATGCAGAAGTTGCGCGCAAGCGCCCCCGCGAGCGTCGCGGGAGTCGCCGTCGAGGCGGTGAGCGATTACGCTTCGGGCGTCAGGCGCAAGGCGGACGGCAGCGAAAGCCCCACCGGGCTTCCTCTCACCAACGCGCTCAAACTCCACCTCGCGGGCGGGGATTGGATCTGCGCCCGTCCTTCGGGCACCGAGCCCAAGCTCAAATTCTACGCCGCGTCGTCGTCGGATTGCCCCGAAAAGGCGGAAAAGATGTCGGAGGCGTATCTCGAATTCATGAAAGGCTTTGCCAAATGAGCCCGTTGAAAGGGATTGAAAAAGCGCACCGTGCGGTGCGCTTTTTGTTTTGCGATTTCAGATTTCGAAAGGGGAGTCGTCGTCGGGACGGCGTTTGGGCGCGGAGCTCTTGCACCTCGCAATCGACTCCCGCAGGAAGTCGCGGAATTTGTCCATGAAAGCCTCCTCGCCGAAGGTGTTGAGCTTCAGAAACACCGCCTGGCTTCCGCCCGTCGCAACCGCAACCACATGCACTGTTTCCCCGCCCGTGAATACGGTGACGGTGAGTCCGACCCGGTTCCTGCCCATATAGCTGAAGCGTTCGAATGCGGTGACGCTGCAACGCGAGTTGCCATCGGCGATGTCCGCCTTTTCCTCCACGGTCACGGAGATTCCGCCGTAGTTGGGGAATTCCGTCCTTATGAGGTGCACCAGCTTGTCGAAGTCGCAATCCGATTTCGCCCTGAATACTGCCATCAAACCCTCCCGTCGCACTTGCTCGCGGCAAGGTAGAGAAGCGCGAGCATGCCTTTGCCGCAATGGCTTCCGATGATGGGGCCGACATCCGTGATGATGACGCGGGATTCCGGGTAATCCTCCCGCACCTTCGCCGCCAAAAGCTCCGCATCCTCGATGCAATCGCCGTGCGCCACGATTATCACATCGTTTTTGTAGCCCGCGCTTTCCTTTTCCATCTTGGCGAGCAGGGCACGGATGGCGATTTTCCTGCCCGTCACATTGCCCACATGTACAAGCGCGCCGCGCTCGTTGACCATGAGTATGGGGTTGAGCTTGATTGCCTGACCCACGACAAGCGCGCCGCGGCTCAACCGTCCGCCCCTGTAAAGGTGCTTCAGGTCCTTCACCGTGAATGCGTGCCCTATGTGGTCGCGCAGTTCGTGCACGAAATCCGCATTCTCGTCGAGGGTCGCGCCCTCTCTCCTGCGCTTCAGCGCGTAGTAGGCAAGCAGCCCCTCGCCCGAACACGCGCATTTGCTGTCAATGACGACAATCCTGCGCTCGGGATAGTTCTTGAGCGCAAGCTCCGCCGCCTTGAGGTAGCCTTCGTAACACCCCGACATCGCCGCGGGGAAGGAAAGGTGAAGTATGTCCTTGCCCGTCTTGAGTATGTCTTCGAAAAACACTCTCGCCTTTTCCACGGGCACCATGGAAGTCGTGGCGACTTTGCCCTGTTCGAGGGCAGTGTAAAAGTCGTGCGACGAAAGGAAAGGTCTCTCCGCACCGTCGTATTCCACGCCGTCCAGGACATACGCCATCGGCAGAATGCGAAATTCCTCCTCCCAGAGTTCCGGGGGAAAATCCGCAGTCATATCCGTGGTGACAAAATAGTTCCACATACGCTAAACATACCAAAAAATGCGACACTTGTCAAACCGCGCTCACCCCAAGCCGCATTTTATTGAAACCTTTTCTCGTGCTTTTCACTCCTAAATGAAAACCGCCTTGCGGCGGTTTTGGTCGGAGTGGCGAGAATGCTCCTACCGCGAGCCTGGTTTAGTAATGCCGCTCCTAAATGAAAACCGCCTTATGGCGGTTTTGGTCGGAGTGGCGAGAGTGCTCCTGCCGCGAGCCTGGTTTAGTAACGCCGCTCCTAAATGAAAACCGCCTCACGGCGGTTTTGGTCGGAGTGGCGAGAATGCTCCTACCGCGAGCCTGGTTTTAGTAACGCCGCTCCTAAATGAAAACCGCCTCATGGCGGTTTTGGTCGGAGTGGCGAGATTCGAACTCGCGGCCTTACGGTCCCGAACCGTACGCGCTACCAAACTGCGCTACACCCCGATTTTGCTGTCAAACTGTTTACAACGGCACTTTGAGAGTGCCTTTACCTTGTGTTTGGTAGCGCGTACGCGCTCACCGAAGGTTTTGCCGCGTCACACATTTTGCGTGCTGACGGCGTTTTTGCGGGGGAGAGCTCTGCGGGGAGGGCTGCATTGCAACCCAAACTGCGCTACACCCCGATTTTGCTGTCAAACTGTTTACAACGGCACCGTGCAGGTGCTTCTGCCTGCGGGCGGGTATGCGAGCACCCGCGCGGACATTATATTATCAACATTCGGAATTGATGTCAAGGGATTATCCCACCAACAGGCGCCGCGGGGCGAATGTGGTGCGTTGTCCCGTCCGAGCAGGCAAATACACAGTCTGCCGTGACCTTTCGGCAAGCCACGGCACGGTATCGCGGTTTGTCGGTTGTGATGGCGTTCAGGCCATGAAGGGGTCGAGCGCTTTCAGGAGGTCGTCGCAGTCGTCCGAGCCGATTTCCAGGACGATGGGTTCGGCGAGGTCGAGGCTGAAGATGCCGAGGATGGACTTCGCGTCCACGACATACCTGCCGCTCTTGAGGGTGAGTTCGTAGTCAAACTTCGAGGCGATGTTGACGAATTTCTTGACGGATTCTGCCATATCAAGCTTAATCGTAACCGATTTCATCAAAGCTCTCCTTGATAATAAAAATTTTCAATCGATTCATTATATATCACAATTTTGCATTTGGCAAAGATTTTGGCGGGCTAAAAGCGCGAAAAAAGACGATTGCGAAAAATCCCCGCGCCGACCCGCCCGAGGCGCGGAAAAAATGGCGTAAAGGGGAGGGCGCGGGCCTGCAATCTCCGCGCGGTAGGGGCAGGGGACGGAGGCGCGTTTTGTCGCTCTTGACCCTGTTTTTGCGGTGTGATATAATGCTTGCGAGGTGGATATGGAATACACAGGAGAGGGCATCGAGGCTCTTGTCACCGCGATTGACGATTTCGAGAGCGCGAGCCTTATTATGACGGACAAAAAGCTCAAAGCCGTGTTGCGCTGCCTCGCGTACTACGAGGAGTTCCGCACGGTGCTGGAATATTGCAGCCGCGGTTTCGATTACGCCGCGGAAAAGCGCAAGGCGTTCGCGCTTGCGGGCGAGCACAAATATCTCCGCCTGCCCAAGACGCCCAAGGCGCTCGTGGCGTTCGCGGTCGGGCTCATGGTCGAGTTCGACGACGGCACGGAGGATTTGCTCACCTTTGCCGCGGACTACTTCCCCGCCCAGACCAGACAGCTCAGTTTCGAGGCGTGTTGCACGGGCTTTTTCGAGCCCTTCAAGCTCGCCGTCGTCAGCCTCGTCGTGGATGGCGTCAAGGAGGAAGTGCCGCTCGTGGACAGGGAAGTGGAGTTCGCCCACGACGGCCTGCAACAGCAGACCGAACACCTGCTCGTGGCGTTTGTGCGCGCGGTGAACGAGGCGCGCATAACGGAGAGCGAGCGCGCGGACCTGCTCGTCATGCTTGAGGGCTTTTCGGCGGCGCTCGACAGCCGCGACACCCTAATGATAAAGGCGGTGTGGCTGGGCGTCAAAAAGGCGCTCGCGTCGCACGGACTGTCCGCAAAGGAGATAGCCTCGGCGGACGAGCTGTTGCGCCTCTATCTGGTGGCTAAATGACCAAAAACGGTGTTTATGCGCTCAATTTGTCGTTTGACGAGCTGAATAATGCAAAATTCGAGCTCTACGACGGCAATCCTCTGATACGACCTTTCGGGGGCAGCACCATCGTTGCCGACCCCTCCGTCGTCACGCCGGACCTTGCCCCCGACGGCAAATGGCACCTCTTTGCGCACACCCTTTTCGGCGTGTACGATTTTGTTTCCGACGACGGCATCGCCTTCCCGGAAAGGCGCAGGATTCTTTCGCGTGCAATGCGCCCCGACATCAAAAAAGTCGGCGGCGTTTTTTATCTGTTCTACGAGCGCACGCAACCGGCGTTCGCCCGCGCGCTCACGCTTGCGGGCGCGGACTGGCGCTCGGAGATTTATGTCGTCGAAAGCCGTGACCTCAAGGAGTTCTCCGCTCCGCGGCTCGTGCTCGGCTTCGACCGCCCGTACGAGGGAGCGGGCAGGCACGGACATTCCCTCTCCAACCCGTTCCTGCTCGAAGACGGAGGCGGGTTTCGCCTGTACTATTCGGCGGGATTGACCTTCGTGAAGGACTGCGGGTTTTCGGAGCCCACCTACATCTGCCTTGCCGAAAGCGATTCCGTGACGGGGAAATTCGTCAAGCGCGAGAAGCCCCTCTTTTCGCCCACCGGTGACGACGGAGCATTCGGGCTCGGTTGCGGGTGCATCAAGGTTTACAGGCTGACTGACGGCTATGCCGCGCTCATGAACGGCATCTATTCCGACGGCAGAAAGAGCGGCTCGGCAATAGTCCTTCTGCGTTCCGACGACGGCATCGCGTTCACACCCGTGCGGCGTTTTCTCGGGCCGACCGACGACGGCACGGGCGGGTGGATGGAGCAGTTCGTGTACGCCTCGCACCTGGTGCGTCACGGCGATGAGCTCCGCCTCTACTTCAACGCCCGCGACACCGCGGATATGCTGAAAGGGCGGGAGTGCATAGGGCTTTTCCGGGCAAAGCTCTGAGGAAATCTCCGCCGCAAGGCATAAAAAAAGACAGCCGTTTCCGGCTGTCTTTGTGTTTTTGAAGCGTCACATCCTGGTGCTCTTGTCCTCGCCTACACCCAGCATTCCGTCAACGACATACTTTTTGCCGTTGGTGTCCTTGACGAAGCCGTATATCTTGCCGAAGGGCAGCGCGTAGTAGACATCCACCACCAGCGCATGGATTGGCATATAGAAGGTGTTTGCGATTTCAAAGCGGATGTTCACCGCACCGTGTTCGTCGTGGACGAGCCATGTCCTGGACTTCCTGCTCTCGCGCTCGAAGACGACGGGGGGCAGGGGGAAGGATTCGCCCTCGACCCAGATGAGGTTCTCGTTGTAGTCGTCCTGGTTCACGGACTGGTTGCGCGTGAGGTTGAACGCAAAGAACTTGTCCTCGCCGTCGATTTTGCACTTGCCCATGGTGGTGAGCCAGTCGTAGTGAGCGAAGAAGGGGTAATAGCCCTTGTGGTCGTCGATGATGCTCACGGAATTTCCGTTGGTGCGGAAAGTCTCGCCGTTCACCGTGATGGTGCCCGTCGCCTTGAAGAAGTCCTTTTCGGAATACAGGGGCTTGTTGGGGCCGAAGGGGATGCTGACATTGGACGGGGGAGAGAGCCTTTCCACCGACATATCGATCTCGAACCTGCCGCACCTGCCTTCAGACCAGCCCTTTGCGGACGCCTTGCCGTTCATGAGGTCGTTTTTGATGACGAAGGCGCTCTTTTTGGTGTTGAGCTCGCAGAAATCGTCCACGAGTTGCGATGCGACTTTCGCCTTTTTGACGGGCACGATGTTGCGCCACTTGTAGATTTTCCCGTCGCGTTTGTCGAACCACACGAAGATGGAGAACCCGAAAGGACCCGTGTTGTAGACTGCGGAGATAAGCGCGCCCTCGTCGAGGTGGACTTCAAACGCCTCCCATTCGGTCAGGCGGCTCTTTTTCATGAAGTCGGGCATGAGTTTGCCGCAGGGCTTTTCGCAGTCGATGAGGTTGAGTTTCTTGAACGGCTTGTCGAATGTGCCGAAATGCGCCTGTCCGTTCTCGACGATGCTGTCGGGCGTGGGAACGGGGCGCCGCTTTGAAGAGATGTACTCGGGATATTCGCTCATAATCTTTCCTCCTGACGGCATTAAAATATCATAAATCGCCCACCCTTTGCAATGACAGATGAGCTCAAATGCCCTTTAAGGGACACGGCGGTTGCAATTGTTCAAAAACGGAGGCGGTTTTTCGGGATTCTGGGCGGCGTTTTCCCGCCGTTTTGTCCGTTTCGCGCCGGTTTTGCTCACCCCGCGGGCGCGCAAATCGCGCCAATGCGCGAAAATCGCTTGACAAATCATTCGGGCTAGCATATTATATGTGAGCATCATTTCGTCGCGGGGTAGAGCAGCTGGTAGCTCGTCGGGCTCATAACCCGGAGGTCGTTGGTTCAAATCCTTCCCCCGCAACTCATGCCCAGATAGCTCAGTTGGTAGAGCAGAGGACTGAAAATCCTCGTGTCACTGGTTCGATTCCGGTTCTGGGCATATGGGATATTAGCTCAGTTGGTAGAGCACTTGACTTTTAATCAAGTTGTCCGGGGTTCGAATCCCCGATGCTTC
>USEV01000023.1 GCA_900553825.1 uncultured Eubacteriales bacterium | reverse complement strand
TGTCGTGTGCGCAGGGCGCACGCAATCATTGATTGCAGGGGTTCGGTTAAAGACATGAAAAAAGCACCCTTTCGGGTGCTGTGGCGCCTGCCCGCGGACTCGAACCCCGTAAGGAGTGCGAAGCACGACGGCACAGCGAAGTTGCGGCATCTGTTCCGCAGGCGGGAGTCCTGCGGGGCGCAACGAGCGTACAGTGCGGTGTCCGCAGTGTCGTGTGCGCAGGGCGCACGCAATCATTGATTGCAGGGGTTCGGTTAAAGACACGAAAAAAGCACCCTTTCGGGTGCTGTGGCGCCTGTTGAGGGACTCGAACCCCCGACACTGCGGTTAACAGCCGCATGCTCTACCGACTGAGCTAAACAGGCAAAAATTCAATGCTTGATTATGATAATATTCCCGCCGCGATTTGTCAACGGTTTTGCAACATTTTGCCGAGGCTTGCGCTTGCGGGGAGGGGCGGTTGTGTCGTCGTCAAAGAAGGGGAGGGAAAAGTGCTTGCGGGATTTTGCGGGCGCGGAGCCGATTGACAAAGCGAGGGTGATTTTTTATAATCGTCAAAGGAGGACGATATGAACAGCGAACTTTTGAAAGAAATCATTTCAGACAACATAGCGGCGACGGTTGCGACGATAGGGCTTGTGATATATTTCCTTTGCACCGCCGTCGTCTTTTTGGCAAAGCCCGAAAAATTCGGCAGACAGTATTCGGTGCAACCCGTGGACAACGCGGGCAAGACGGAGATAAGGGTCTATTACGGCGGAATATCCTTTGCGCTGGGGCTCTTTCTTGCGGTGCTTGCGTTCGTGTTCGGGCACCCGTTCTATTCGTTGGTCGGCGGGCTGATTTTTGCGAACACGGTGTTCTTCACGCGGTTTGCCTTCACCTTTGTGGACAAGGCGTGGAGCTGTCCGTACACCAAGCTCGCAATCCCCGCGGAGGGTGCGTTCATCGTGGTGCTCTGGATATGCTTTGCCGTCGCCGTGGCGGTTGAAGGCGCGCTTGCCTGACGGTGCGAGGGGAGCGCCCGAACGGGCGTCGAAGGACGGCACGAAGCCGCGAGGAAAACCCCCGTTTGATAAAGGCAAATTAAAACAAAAGACAAAAACGCTCCTTTTACGGAGCGTTTTTTGATGTGTCAACCTTGTTTTTTGTCGCGTTGAGAGTTGTGCCGCTTCAGTTAAGCCCGAAGAGAACTTCCATGTTCACGACGATGGTGCCGCTCTCGTAAGTGAGCGCACCGAAGAATGTGGCGATGTCGATGTCTTGCAGTATGTAGGCAACTTCCGCGCTGGTGCTGACATTGGAGTAGGAGAGCAGCTCGCCTATGGTGAGCTCCGTGAAGAGCCTGGACACATTGGTCGAGAGGTTCTCGATGGTGGAGCCGCGCAGGAGTTCGTCGTCGAGCACGGAGCCTTCCTCTATATCCATGAGCTCCTCGAGGGTGAGGGTGTCGATTGCGTCGGAGAGTCCGCCCACGGTGATTTGCCTGTTGAGCAGCGAAAGGAGCAGGGTGGGACTCTTTTCCTCGAGGACGGTGACGCGCGTCGCGTCGAGTGCGGGCAGTCCGCTGTCCGCCCCGCCGTCGAGTGCGGCACGGTTGTTGATGTGCCCGATGACGAGGTTGTAGCGGGTGAGCCCGTCGTGCTCGGGGTCGGAGGGGTCGTACTCGGTGTAGCCGCCGCCCAGGAACACATGGTCGCCCTGTGCGTCCTCGATGTAGATGTCGTCGCACACGCGCTTGGAGTAGAGCGGTTCGCCGTTGTAGGCGGAGTCGACGGGCACGAAATAGTACGCCGTCTTCTGCGCGCCGCCCGAGGTGACGGAAGTGCCCGCGAGCTTCACATAGCCGCCCGTGCCGCCTTGCGAGAACTCACCCGTTGCGGGGTCGTAGGAGTACCTCACGGACGCGTTCTGCGTGTCCTCGGTCACGGGGAAGAAGCCGTCGGAGTAGCGGAAGTAGAGCTGTTCGCCCCAGTGGGTGATGTTGTCGGGGTTGTATTCGTAATATCCGCCGAACATCAGGACATAGAGGCGGGTTGTCGCGAGGTCGTTGCAGTAGTAGACGGTCGCGGTGGACGCTCCGGACTGATCGTAGTCGGGGTCGGACTCTCCGACGCGACGGTAGGTTGCCTGAAGGGCTTCCGTATTGTTGCGGGCGATGTAATACGCAGTCAGAGCGGCGTTGGCTTTGTAGGTGCCGGTTTCCGCGTCGCGGTAATAGATGTTGCCCGCGAGAGCGGCGAAGTTGGTAGTGTCGTTGTTCTGCGCATAGGAGAACCACACCTTGTTGTCGTCCTCGGGGAGCTGGTCCGCCGTGGCGGGGAGATAGGTCTCCGCGGACTTGTAGTACTTGCCCTCGCCGTCGTAGACGAACACAAAACGCTTCGTGTTGCCGTCGGCGTTCGTTTCGGTGTAATTGGGGTCGTAGGCAAAGAGGTAGGTTTCACCCTCGTCGCTCGCCGCGTATTCGCGGACCACGCTGTGCTCCGTGACTTCGATGATGTCGGAGAGGAGGGTGCTTTCGATTATGTCGTCCATCGCCCCCGAGATGTCGTCGACTTTGACGAAGGCGAGCTGTTTGAGGACGGCGTTGCCCTCGCTCTCGAAGGTGCGCTCGAAGAACACGGTGCCGTCGGGGTAGACCGTCGCATCGTCGTAAATCACGCGTTCGGGATAGCCGAAATCGGCGTTGAACACATAGTAGGTCTTGCCGTCGACGAGGGATGCCGCGTCGATTTCACGGAAGGTGTCGGGCTCGATGTCGAGGGTGTCCGCGAGCACCATTTCGGAGAAGGAGGCGGAGATGTCGGGGATGGTGACGCTTGCAAGCCTCTGGAGCGCGGCGGAGGAATAGGTCACGCCGTCCTCCTTGACTCTGTCGAAGCGCTCGAGAGAGGAGTGGGCGGCGTTTGCGGGATTGAAGAGAGTGTAGTAGCCGCCGCTCCCGTTTGCGCCGCTCACGAACACATACGCGCCGTGGCGGTTCGGGGTGTAGGAGTAGCACACGATGTCCGTCGCCTGGTCGAGCGTGAGGGTATCGATTGCCTCGGAGAGCTTGTTGATCTGCGTGTTCTCGAGGGATTGCAGAATTTTGGCGCTGTTCTCGTCGATGTCGAGCACTTCGCCGAGGGTGAGCACGGTGACCTTGTCGGTGACATTGTTGAGCTCGGAAACGGACACCCCCGCGATGACCTGCAACGCGGCGTCGGAAGTGCCCCTGTGCACGAGCGTCCAGCCGTCGTATGCCTCGTCGAGGCGGCTGGATTCGTCAGCTGTCGCGCCGTCGGGCAAGCCGTAGGAGGGCGCGGGGACGAACTGCCCGTCAGCCTCGGAAGAGGCGATGAAGAGCGCCTGCGAGGTGAGGTCGACGACGCCGTTCTCGACCCTGACCGAGCCGTCCTTTACGGCGTCCTGCAGGGTGGTCGTGCCGCTCTCGTCCACAAAGACGGAGTCGAGTGCGAAGAGGCCGTCGGTTGCGAGGGTATAGCCGCCCGCGCCGTCGGACACGAAGCTGTTGAGATACGCCGTCACGGCGAGGGTTGCGTCGCCCGCCGCCCCGTCGTATTCGCGTGCGACGATGTGACGGTAGTAGACCGTTTCGTTCGACGCGGCGTCAAAGGACGAAGCGTAAGGCGAGTTGTCCACGACATAGGATTCCGCGCCGTCCTCGCCCTTCTTGACAAAGCGCAGCTCCCTTTCGACGAGCCCGTTCTCGTCCGCGCCCGCGATGTAGGTTTCCGCGCCCGAGGCGACCTCGGGAGAGGAGAGCTCGTCCGCGGGGACTTCCTCGTAGATGTCGACGAGCGTGAAGAGCCTGTTTTCGCCCTGCACGAGGAAGATGTCGCTGTCCGCGTCGGTGACCGTGCCCACGGGCAGGTAATCGATCACGGAGCCGAAGGTGTTGAGCGGGGTGTAGTAGAGGGTGGAGAAGAGTTTGTTTTCTCCGCTCTCGTCGAGGGATATGCCGAAGTCGCGTTCTATGGTGTAGAGAGTCGCGGTCTCGCTGTCGATGGAGTTCAGGATGTTGTCGAGGGCGACATTGACATTGTTGTCGAGGTTGTCCTTGAGGACGGGGAGGTCGTAGTCGTTCTCGAAGTCCATGCCGAGGAACTCGCCGACATCGCGCATGGTCATGTTGTTGACGATGTCGCCGAGGTGGTCGCCCACCTGGGTGAGGGGATAGTCGAACAGCACGGAGATGTCGATGCCGCTGAGCTCGGAAGGGATTTTGAGGCCGTAATCGGTCTTGAGCCTGTTGATGGTGAGCCCGTCGAGCTTTTGCAGATCCCCGACGAGCGCCTGCACGAATTCCAGCACGCTCTTGTCATTGACGGAGCTTTCGTCGTCGAAGATGTCCGTGCCGAGGGTGTTTTCAATCTGCCCTATGCTGACAAGGCTGGCGGCGGCAAAGATTGCGCCGAGCACCGCGACGACAATGAGAATCATGCCGACAATCATACCAATGACGAAATTGAGAGCTTTCACGGAATACCTCCCGAATCAAGAACCGAAGATTTTGCAAAACACCGATGCGACGGGATTGTTTTCGTAAAGGACCCGTGCAAGCGAGGCGTTGCGCAAGTACTCGTCCGCGGCGATTGCCTTGTCGCCGAGGGCGTCGATGATTGCAAACACAACCCAGCAGAAGACGAGCCCGACGAGCAGACTGAACAGCGCGCCCAACACCCTGTCCACGACCTTGACGGCGGACGAGGCGGAGGTTGCAAGCGGGGTGACGAGCCTGCGGACGATGAAAAAGACGAGGGTGATGCCCACCACGAAGATGAGGAGCAGTATTGCCGCCACGCAGATGTTGGTGACGCTTGCGACGGCGGCGCCGGCAACGGACTGACCGTCCTCGACATGGAAGCTCTTTGCGATGAAAGCGGCGAGGCTGCCCTTGACGCCGAAGTCGCTCCCGCCGAGCGGGACGAGCTCGTCGTTGACGAGGATGGAGTAGTTCTCTCCGTCGTCGGTGTAGACGGGCGAATTGAAGGCGACGCCCCAGCCCTCGGAGGCGGAGCCGATGCCCTCGCTTATGGATTTGCCGAGGGAGCCCTCGACCGCGGCGGTCTGCGTCATCCCCGTGAGCAGGAGAGAGATGCAGACGACAAACACGAAGACGAAAAAGCCTTTTGTGGACTTGCCGAAACCCCGCAACGCGCCCGCAAGGACGAAGAGCAGGAGAAACGCCGCGACGGCTACATCGGCGTACCAGGACGCCGCAGATACCAAATTGCCGATATACATGGTGACCTCGTTACGGATATACTATACCACAATATGCGCGCGAGCGCAAACGCGGAGCAAAAAATCCGTTCCGCGCCCGTCCCCGCGCGGTGGAAAACGAGGGGAGCGAGGCTCGTCAAACGCGGCGCAAGGCGCGCGAAAAACGGCGCAAAACCGGGTTTAACGCACAATTGTTCGCAATAAAGCCCGCGCTTTGTCGAAAAACGGAAAATTCAGGAAATTCCCGCGCGGGCTTGAAAGCGGCGTCGGAAGCGAGGCTTAAAAGCAAAGAAAGGAAAATGTGCCTTGTCCCTCGGGCGGTCGGACAAAAGAAAAAGGAGCGGTTGTCCGCTCCTTGTCGCGTCGTGTGTACGGTGTCGCGTGTCGGGCGTTTTGCGCGCTCAGAGCTTTTCCACGACGGCGCCGTCGCGCGTGTCCTTGACCGAAAAGCCGAGGGCGGTGATCTGCGCCCTTATGGCGTCTGCCTTTGCCCAGTCCTTCGCGGCTTTCGCATCCGCCCTTTCCCGCACCAGTGCCGCGACTTCCTCGGGAATTTGCGAGGCGTGCTTTTTGTCGAAGTCGGCGACGAATTCCGCGGGGTTTGCCTTGAAGAGCCCGAGCAGGGAATAGGTCTGTTTTATCTGCCCGAGCACCTTGCCTGCGCCCGCCGTGTCGCCCGCACGGAGCATCGCCGCCGCTTCCTTGAAACGCCCGAAGAGGGCGGCAAGCGCCTTTGCGGTGTTGAAGTCGTCGTCCATGGCGTCGTCGAACTCACGGTCGATTTCGGGGCAGTCCGCAACGAACTGCGCGCCCGCGCGCTCCGCGTCGAGCAGGATTTTGTAGAATCCGTAAAGGTGCTTTTCCGCGTCGGGGAACAGGGTGTCCGTGATGTTGATGTCGCCGCGGTAGTTGGTGCCGAGAAGCGCGAATTTGATCGTCTCCGGGGAGTATTTGGCGAGCAGGTCCGCGAGCAGCAGGCTGTTGCCGAGCGATTTGCTCATCTTTTGTCCGTTGACCTTGATGAGCCCGTTGTGTATCCAGTATTTCGCAAACTGTTTGCCCGTCAGCGACTCCGTCTGCGCGATTTCGTTCTCGTGGTGAGGGAACACCAGGTCGCGGCCGCCGCCGTGTATGTCGATCTGTTCGCCGAAAGCCTGCATATTCATCGCCGAGCACTCGATGTGCCAACCGGGGCGTCCCTTGCCCCACGGGGAATCCCAGAAGGGTTCGCCGGGCTTTGCGGATTTCCACAGCGCGAAGTCCAGGGGGTTGAGCTTGTTTTCCTCGCTCTCTATCCTCACTCCCTCGCGCGCGTCCTCGAGGTTGCGCCCCGAGAGTTTGCCGTAGCCCGGGAAGCTGTCCACCGAGAAGTACACATCTCCCTCGGGGGTGGGGTAGGCGTGTCCCTTTTCGATGAGGCGGGAGATGAAGCCGATTATGCCGTCCATCGTCGCGGTCGCCTTGAGCCAGATGTCGGGGTCGTCCACCTGCAGGGCGCGCATCTCGCCGTCGATTTTTCGGATCATCATCTCGGCGTACTTGTCGGCGGGGATGCCTGTCTCGTGTGAGCGCGCGATGATTTTGTCGTCCACATCGGTGTAGTTGCGGGCGTAGGTGACGGAGTAGCCCTTCTTTTGCAGATACTTGCGTATGATGTCGTAGATGAGCGCCTGATAGGCGTGCCCGATGTGCGCGTCGCCGGAGACCGTGATGCCGCAGGCATACATCTTCACTTTGCCCGCGTCCATGGGGACGAACTCTTCTTTTCTTTTGGTAAGCGTGTTATAAATCTTCATTGCCGCCCTCGAATTCCTGTATTGCCGCCTTTTCCGCTTCGCACGACACGGCGTCGGCGCCCGCTTCGGGCTTTATGCCCGCCGCGCGCTCGAGCTCCGCAATCCTGCGGTTGAGCCTTCTGAATTCCTCCAGAATGGGGTCGGGCAGGAGCACCTGGTCCATGTCCGCAACCCTCTTTCCGTCCTGTTTTACCACGCGCCCCGGAACGCCCACCACGGTGGAGTAGGGCGGGACATCCTTGAGCACGACGCTGCCCGCGCCGATTTTGGAGTGCGCGCCCACGGTGAGAGGCCCGAGCACTTTCGCGCCCGCGCTCACCATGACATCGTTTTCGAGGGTGGGGTGACGCTTGCCCGTATCCTTGCCCGTGCCGCCCAGGGTCACCCCCTGGTACAACACGCACCCGTCGCCCACTTCCGCGGTCTCGCCGATGACGACGCCGCTGCCGTGGTCGATCATGATGCCCTTGCCGAGCGTCGCGGCGGGGTGAATTTCCACGCCCGTCCTGCGGCGGGCGTCGTTGGATATGAGCTTCGCAAGGGTGACAAAACCTTTGAGATAAAGCCTGTTTGCGAGCCTGTATGCGGAAAGCGCCTTATAGCCCGCGTATGTATGCCGCACCGACCACTCCGAGGTGGCGGCGGGATCTTTGTCCATGATGGCGGCAAGGTCCGCCCGTTTGGCCTCGCGTATCTCCCTGAGCGAGGGTATGTGTCTTTTTTCTCCCATAACAATCCTCGCGGCGCGTCGCGCCGCAACATTACATATTATTCCCCGTCCGCGGGCTTGTCGCCGGTTGTGTCGGACTTCGCGGCGGCGTCACCCGTTTCGGGTGCGTCCGCGGGGGCGACCTCGCCCGTGAGCGCGGGCGTCTCCGCGGGTGCGGATTCCTCCGCCTTTTCGGGCTCGAAGAGGGCGTCGATTTCGCTCTCGTAGATGGTCTCCTTCTCGTAGAGGAGCTTGACCATCTTGTCCATCACGGTGCGGTTTTCGCGCAGAATGGAGAGGGCAAGCTCGTACTGAGTGTCGATGATTGCCTTGATTTCCGCGTCGATTTTCGCCGCCATCTCGTCGGAGTAGTTGAGCTGCGTCTGATAGTCACGCCCGAGGAAGACCTCTTCGGACGCGCCGAGATACATATTGCCGATGCTGGACGACATACCCCACTCGGTGACCATCTTGCGCGCGATTTTGCTTGCGCGCTGGATGTCGTTGGACGCGCCTGCGGAGATGTCCTTGATGACGAGGTCCTCCGCCGCACGGCCGCCGAGGAGCATTGCAATCTGGTCGAGCAGCTTCTGTTTGGTGAAGTGGTTGTCGTCGTTTTCGGGCAGAGTGATGGTGTAGCCCGCCGCCTGTCCGCGCGGGATGATGCTCACCTCGTGCACGGTGTCGCAGTTTTTCAGCGACTTGGCGATGATTGCGTGCCCGGATTCGTGATACGCCGTGATGCGCTTGTCGCGCTCGGTGACGACGCGGCTCTTCTTGGCGGGGCCCGCGATGACCTTGTTGATTGCCTCGGTGATGTCCTCCATCACGATGAGTTTGCGGTTCGCGCGGGCGGCGAGGATTGCCGCCTCGTTGAGCAGGTTTTCGATGTCCGCGCCCGTGAAGCTGTCTCTTATACACATCTCCGAGCCCACGAGACGTAGAGGAATCTCGT
>USEV01000022.1 GCA_900553825.1 uncultured Eubacteriales bacterium | reverse complement strand
GGCCTTTTCCTCCGCGGTCATGGTAGCGGGTTCGCCTGTCGTGCCGAGGACCACCACCGCATCCACGCCGCCTGCGAGCTGGTCGTCCAGAATTCTGTCGAGCGCGTCGAAATCCACACCCGTGCGGGTGAAGGGAGTGACGAGCGCAGTTGCGGTACCCTTGAAAATCATATCAACCCTCCGAAGCGTTTTTGATGAGCAGTTCGACAATCTGCACGGCGTTGGTTGCCGCGCCCTTTCTGATGTTGTCGGCGACGCACCAGATGTTCACGCCGCTTTCGACGCTGTCGTCGATCCTCACCCTGCCGACATAGACCTCGTCGTGATTCTCGGCGAGAATGGGCATGGGGTAGACATTGTTCTTGACATCGTCCATGAGCACGAGCCCGGGGAAGTGGGAGAGGCACTCCATGACGCCTTCCCTGGTGCAGGGCTTCTTGAACTCGATGTTGATGGATTCGCTGTGGCCGTGGAAGACGGGCACACGCACCGTGGTCGCGGTGATTTTGAGGGTGTTGTCGTGCAGAATCTTCTTGGTCTCCTCAATCATCTTCCACTCTTCCTTGGTGTAGCCGTTGTCGAGGAACACATCGATGTGGGGGAGAGTGTTGAACGCGATGGGATGGGGGAACTTCTTGGGTGCGACGCCGTTGACGCCGTCCTTGAGGTCGTTGAAGCCCTGCACGCCCGCGCCGGAAACCGCCTGGTAGGTGGAATAGACGATGCGCTTGATGCCGTACTTGTCATAGAGGGGTTTGAGGGCGACGACCGCCTGTATGGTGGAGCAGTTGGGGTTGGCGATGATGCCCTTGTTCCACTTGACATCCTCGGGGTTGACCTCGGGGACGACGAGGGGGACATCGTCGTACATACGCCACTGGCTGCTGTTGTCCACAACCACCGCTCCCGCTTTGACGAAGACGGGCGCGAATGTCGCCGATGTGCCGCCGCCTGCCGAGAACAGGGCAAAATCCACCTTGCCTTTGAGCGCCATCACATTGTCTTCGGTGAGTTCGATGACGGTGTGGGGCTTGCCCATGAAGTCAATCTGTTTGCCCGCGCTTCTCGCGGACGCGAAAAGATAGTAGTTCTCGACAGGGAGCTGTCTTTCGGTGAGAACTTCGAGGAACTTGTTGCCGACCATTCCGGTCGCGCCGACTACGGCGATGTTGAATTTACGCATATAACCTCCTTAATGCCCCTTATCGCACTACTGTAAGGAGAAGTATATTTATATGCGCGCGAGTTGTCAATAAAAAAGTGGAAAATCGGTGCGCTTTTCTGCCTTTTCACACTCTCTTCCCGCGCGTCGGAACGGGGTGCGGATATTTTTTTCCCCAAGTTCATTGTATTTATTTGAAATTTGTTGTGTGTTAGTGTAAAATAACCCCAGTATACTCCGAGGAGCTAATATGGCTAATCAGAATCAAACGGGCAAAGCCTCGGGCAGAGAGCCCAAATTCCTTCTCGGCAAACTCTTCGTCGACGCCGATGTCGTCGTCGAACCCGAAGAACCTGCCAAAATCGTCGTCGCCGGCATGGCGGAGGCGAGAATCAAGAGGGAATATCCCGAGGGTCAATTCAAAAAGGCCGCGGCGGTCTACAAGGCGAACTTCTCACTCCTTCTCAAGGGTTCGCTGTGGTTCATGCCTGCCGCGCTGGTGTTTATCCTGGTCTTCGTGGTCGCGCAGCCCTTCTTCGAAAACTATGTCATGGGCTCCGGCTACAACTTCAACAACTTCGGCGTCATCGCCTATCCCGTGGTGGACAGCATATCCGGCGCCACGGCGCGCCTTTACTGGGAGGTCTATCAGCCCTTCCTCATGATGCTCGCAGGCGCAGGCATCATCGTCGCGCCGTTCATAGCCGGGCTCTTCTACTGCGCAAAGAGGGCGTATTACCAGGACTTTTACAAGAAAGTCACCAGGACTTTCTTCATGGGCTTTGCCAAGTATTGGTGGAAGTTCCTCATCACCGCCACGGTCGGCATCCTCATCGCGCTCGCGATGGGCACCGCGCTCATCTGGCACCTGCAACAGCAACAGCTCGGCACCGCAAGTGCGGGCAGCGTCGTTGCGGTGGTGTTCTCATTCCTCATCGGTGCGCCCCTGCTCACCGTGCCCATGGTGATGATGTCGCTCTTCACCACCTACGGGCTTTCGCTCAAAAACGCCTTCAAGGACGCCCTCGTCGTGATCGCAAACAACCCCTTCATGACGATCATTTGCGGCATCCTGTCCGCGGCGCCGCTCCTCTTGCTCATGATCAACCAGATCTTTGCAATCATCATCTGCGTCGCGATGTTGCTTGCGGGCTTCACCTTCTGGGCGCAATGCTGGGTGGCGATGGCCGACCGCGGCATGACGAAGTGCAAGCTGCTCAAAATCTACACCGACAAGAAGAACGCAATCGTTCTCCGTGCGCAGAAGGGCAACGCCTCCAAGGGCGCGAAAGCCGCTCCCGCCGCAACCGACGGCGCGGCGTCCGCTCCCGCAAAACCCGTTGCGAAGAAGCCCAATCAGCCCAGACCCTACCAGAACCCCAAGAAGAAGAAAAAGAAAAAATAATGGCAAAACGCATCGACTTCAAACTCGACGGTAACGACTGTATCGAGCTCGGAAGAAGTGCGATGTCGCGTGGAGAGGCGGAGAAGGCGGCGGCATATTTCAAAACCGCCTGCGGCATCTCGGACACCGCCGAGGCATACACCGAGCTCGGGATTGCCTATGCCAAAATCAAGATGTTGGGCATATCCGACGCCGTGCTCTACATCGCAATGTCCAAGGCCGAGAGCGAGGACGACGAAGTCGAGGCGTTGTGGCAGTTGTGCTCCAACGCGCTCGAGAGGGGAGACCCCGAGGTCGCGGCGTATTATCTGAGATACCTGGGCGAGGACGACAGCGCCCTGCTTTCCATGGCGGACGAGGGAAAGGAACCCCGTTTCCGCATCGCACCCAAACCCGACAACGCATTTTACGAGGCCCGTTTGCTCAGCGCGAACGAGGCTTTGGCTTACGAAAACTACGACGACGCGCTGGAACAGCTCCGCGGCTTCGAGGACGCTCCCGAGCCCTACCGCACCGCCGCGGAAAAGATAAGGACGGTGTGCTTTTTCGCAAAGGGCGACACAGACCGCGTGGTGGCAATCTCCGAGGATATGCTCAAGCGCGAGGACACCCTCGACAACAAGGCGACTCTTGCGACTGCGTACTGCATTCAGGAGCGCAACAACGACGCGCAGGCGCTCCTCGACGACATCCTCGCCGAGCCCGTCATCCCCGTCGAGGTCGCGCTCAAGCTCATCCCCATCGCCGTCACTTTCAACCGCGACGCCGATGTGTTGCGGCTTGCGGAGATTGCGGGCGAGAAATGGTCGCCCGTCAAGCCTTTTTGCGATATGCACCGCAGTCAGGCGCTCTACAACCTCGGCAGGCGCAAGGAAGCGGAACGGGTGCTCAACAAAATCAACAGCGTCTGCTGGCGTTACTATCCCGCGACATACTACCTCAAGCTCTATCAGACCAACCCCGACAGGGTGGAGTACTCCAATATGCTCCCGCCCGCGGGCGCGCTTTCCTACTTCAATTCCGTCAAGACGGTGCTCACGGGCGACGATGTGGGCAAAATCCGCGACGCGCTCGCCTACGACGCCGACTTCAACGACGCCCTCCGCTGGGCGCTGGACTTTGCAAATCACGGCATCAACCTCGGCACGGTGATATGCCTCAAGAAGGTGCGTTGCAAGCAGGTGGAAAAGCTGTTCCGCGACAAGCTCATCACCCCCGACCTCGGCTTCGATGTGATGTCCGAAATCATCGATTATCTCCTCGGCGGCGGGCTCACGGCGCGCTTCGACATCGTCACGCAGGACAGGTTCAAACCCGTTGACTTCGTCCTGCCGCGCAGGTTCCACATCCTGCCCGAAAGGCTGAAAAGCGCCGTCTACCGCACGGCGTGCGACATCGTGTTCACCGACGAGGACCCCACGACCTACCTCGAGAGGCTCGCCTCCATCATCAACGAGATGACCGCAAGCGACGCCTCGGGCAAGCTGGTGTGGAAGTGCAGGAACGGCAAGCGCATAGGCTCGCTCCGCAACGAGGAGACCATGATAGGCGTCCTGCTTTCCAAGGTCTATTTCGACGACCCCGACCCCGACGAGGACGCCATGGAACGCTATGACCTCTCGCCGCGCACCTTTGCCAAATACAAGCGCATATTCTTCGGCGATGACGACGATTCGCCCGAGGACGGAGATTCCCATGAAGACTAAACAAGAGATGCTCAAAGCTCTCGCCGTGCTCACCGACGAGGACAAACCCTATTCCGAACGCCTTGCCGCATACGAGTTCCTGCTCGAGGACTGCGAGGATGTCGTCGACGACATGCTGGAAAAGTTCTACGCCTCGGAGGGCGAAACGGGCAAGATGCTCATCGAAATCCTCGCGGGCTACAAGGGCAATCCCGCCGTCTATATGGGGCTTGTGAGCTACCTTTACAAGGGCGAGGATGTCGCGCTGTTCGCGCGGCTTCTGGGCGGCTACGGCGACGAGAGGGCGATTGATGTCCTCAAGAGCTTCGTCGAGGAATACGATGTCGACTACAACGAATATATGGAGATAAGGAACGCCGTCGAGGAGCTCGGGGGCGACTTCGACGACAGCCGCGATTTCACGGACGACCCGTTCTACAGGTTCATCAAAGGGCTGGACGAGCCGGAGGAGGAATCCCGTCGCTCGCCGTTCGAGGACATCCTCAACCCCGACGAGGAAGAGGAAGAGGAGTGCGGTTGCCACCACGACCACGACGGGGACTGCGGTTGTGACGACGAGGACTGCGACTGTCATCACGACCACAATCACGACCACGACCACAATCACGACCGCGGTTGAAAGCGCGGAGCGCATCGGGCACACCCGTGACAACGGAAAGCGGAGCAAAGCTCCGTTTTTTCATGCGGTTTTTTGTGCGGCGGGCGTCTTTCGGAGGGGCGTTCCGTCTGCCTTTTTGCGGCGGCGGGAATGAGTCCTCAGGCGCGGAAGCACGACGCGGAAGAGGAGCTTGTACGCCACGGCAACGGTCATTGCAAGCCCGCACAGACCGATGAACGGATAGACTGAATCCACGATGTTTTCAAAGCCGAAAAAGCTGACGGGATAGAGGACGAGGAGGTTGAGCCCCACCGCAAAGGCACGGTTGCGGGGTGCGGAGTAAAAGCGCGCGAAGCGGCACAGCGGCGAAGTTTTCGCCCTCGCCGCACGCCCGATGGCGAAATCGGCAAAGCATTTCCGCGCGGTATCTGTGAACACATCGAGCGAGGCGACCAGCGTCGTGAAGATGGCGATTGCGATGAGCAGCGCGGCGGCGGCTTTGAGCCCCACCTTGTCGGCAATCGCCAAAACTGGCATTGATGAGTTCAAATCGTCGCACAAAACTATGTTTTGGAGCAAAAAGAGGACGCCGCCCAGAAACAGCGAACTGAAGACGACGGTGATTGCCGCCTGTTTGCCCGTGAGCTTTTCGCCCTCGCGCGAGATGACCATCCCGCCCATCAGCACATCAAGCCCCGCATAGTGGACGGGCTTTTTCAGCGAGAATGTCCCGCCGTGGAGCGGGGCACCGCTTTTGAGATAGATCACGACCAACAGCACGAGCAGGAGAGGAATGAGGAGGGAGGAGGCGAGTTTGATTTTTTCCGTGCCGAGGACGACGAGCGCGCCTGCCGCAACCGCCGCAAGGACGGCGAGCGCGCCCACTCCCGTCATCACGCCGAAGGAGAGGTCCAGCCCCGCGAGCATGGCGGCGCATGATGAAAACGCCGCAATGACGACGCCCGTCCGCACGGCTGTCCCGCCCGGCATGACTCCGAATTTGCCCGCCGCGAGGAACAGGGTTGCGGGCACCGCCATGAAAAGGGCGGCAAGCGCGACGGTGAGCGGCGAGGAGTCGCCGAAAAAGAGGGCGATTTCCCGCCCCGAGGCGAACCCCGCGCCTATCACGGTGCCTATGTACAAAAATCCTACCCGCAACGCGCGTAACATACGGGATTATATGTCCGCACGCCGCGGCTTATTACACGCCCGCCCACGCGGCAGGGAACAGCGCGCAAGGCACGGCGGGGAGAGTGTGCGGAGAAAGCGGTTGTCGGTGTTGAGGTCGGAGCGGGGCAATGCGGTCTTTTGCGGGGCAGTGCCGTCTGTGAGCAGGGCAGTGCGGTCGGGGAGCAAATCGCAATGCAGACCGGAGAGTCACTGTCGGAGAGGCTCAATGCGTTCGGCGGGCGGTTTCGGGGCGCGGAGCAGGGCGGCGAGGATTAAATTAACATTACAACATCATTAAAATCGCATAAACTATGGTTAACAACAATCACTTTATTTAACACTCTGATGACAATTTACCCATGGGTAACAAGTTCGCAGAGCGTTTATCGGAGTTTTTGCGCGAGGAAAAGATTTCGCAGCGGCAGTTCGCCGCCAACATCGGCGTCACGGCGGCGTGCGTTTCTTACTGGCGCAACGGGAAAAAACAGCCTACGGCGGAAAACCTCTATTCGATCGCCAAGGTCTACAACCTGTCCGTCGATTTTCTCTTGGGTGTGCGCGATTACTGAGCGCCCCGCTTCTGCTTCTCACTCCGCATTTTCTCATCAATAGCCGTCCTACGATTGACACGGCACGGGCTTTCGTATATTATCTTTCTTGCACGAAAAGAGGTATTTTATGGCTAAACTCACTATGGACAAGCTTGTCGCGCTTGCCAAAAACCGCGGCTTCATCTTCCCCGGCAGCGAAATCTACGGGGGGCTCGCCAACACCTGGGACTACGGTCCTCTCGGCGTTGCGCTCAAAAACAATGTCAAGGCGGCATGGTGGAAAAAGTTCGTCACCGAAAGCCCTTATAATGTCGGCGTCGACTGCGCCATTCTGATGAATCCCACCGTCTGGCAGGCGTCGGGCCACATCGGCGGCTTCTCCGATCCCCTCATGGACTGCAAGTCCTGCAAGACCCGTCACCGCGCGGACAACCTCATCGAGGACTTCATGAAAAAGAAGGGCGAGGAGGGCTCCGTCGCAGGCTGGACGGACGAGCAGATGGAGAACTACATCCGCGAAAAGGGCATCAAGTGCCCCGTCTGCGGCGCAAGCGACTTCACCTCCATCAGGAAGTTCAACCTCATGTTCAAGACCTTCCAGGGCGTCACGGAGGACTCCGCTTCCACCATATATCTCCGCCCCGAAACGGCGCAGGGCATCTTCGTCAACTTCAAGAATGTGCAGCGCACCACGAGAAAGCGCGTGCCCTTCGGCATCGGGCAGATAGGCAAATCCTTCCGCAACGAAATCACGCCCGGCAACTTCATCTTCCGCGTCAGGGAGTTCGAACAGATGGAGCTGGAATTCTTCTGCAAGCCCGGCACCGACCTCGAGTGGTTCTCCTACTGGAGAAAGTTCTGCCACGAGTGGCTCCTCGGGCTCGGCTTCGACCCCGAAAAACTGCGCCTGCGCGACCACAGCGCGGACGAGCTGTGCTTCTACTCCAAGGCCACGACGGACTTCGAGTTCCTCTTCCCCTTCGGCTGGGGCGAGCTCTGGGGCGTCGCGGACAGGACCGACTACGACCTCACCCAACACATCAATACCAGCGGCAAGGACCTCTCCTACACCGACCCCGTCACCAACGAAAAGTATGTGCCCTATGTCATCGAGCCCTCCCTCGGCGTGGAGAGAATGGTGCTCGCACTACTTTGCAACGCCTACGACGAGGAGGAAGTGGGCGACGGCGATGTCCGCACGGTGTTGCACCTGCACCACTTCATCGCACCCGTCAAAGTGGCGGTGTTGCCCCTGCAGAAGCAGCTCTCCGAAAAGGCGGAGGAAATCTATTCCGAGCTCGTCAAGCACTTCGCGTGCGAGCTGGACGCGAGCGGTTCAATCGGCAAGCGTTACCGCAGGCAGGACGAAATCGGCACGCCGTACTGCGTGACGGTTGACTTCGACACGCTGGAGGACGGCTCGGTCACCGTGCGCGAACGCGACACCATGGCGCAGGTCAGAATCCCCGTGGAAAACCTCCGCGCCTACTTCGAGGAACAGCTGGAATACTGAGCGGGCTCAAAACGGAAAAAGCAAAAACGGCGCAACCGCGCCAAACAAAAATCCCCTCAGGCGAGGGGATTTTCGTTTACTTGCAGCAGTTGTTGCCGCAAATGCTGCCGCCGCCGCAGCAGCAGAGAATGAGCAGAATGGGAAGTATGTCGCAAAGACACCCCATTCCGTTCCCGCCGCAGCAGTTGAGCAGGAGCAGCAAGAGGACGATGTTGTCGCACCCGCAGCCGTTGCCAAAGAAGCCGTTCATAGTATGTACCTCCTGTTTGATTAGGATTGCTCCTACCTCACCATACGCAGGCGGCGCGAATTTTGTCACCGCGCGGGCGGGGCAAAACGGGCGCGTTGCGCGCGTGGACCGGCCGCTCAACCGGCTTGCCACGAACGGGCGGCCGCTCTCAGAGGACGGCGCGGCGCTCGAACGGCCGCGGACGACGGTCGGGGAGGGGGAGCGGGCTCATGCCTCCGCGCGCTTCTAAACCGCGCGTGCGCGAATATAATTTGGGGTGGATACCGTCAAGAAACTCACGGGACTGACCGTCGCTCTGTTTTGTGTTCTGCTCGTTGCGAGTGCGGGGCAGTTTTGCGTGAATGCGGACTTAAAGTGGTATTCCTCGCTCGTCAAACCCTTTTTTATGCCGACTCCGCTCGGTTTCACCTTCACCGTCACGGTGGTTTACGCGCTCTGCATCGCGGTGATAACGCGGCTCGTCGTCGGCAAAAGGTTTTTCCCCTCGCTCACCGTCCTCGCCCTCACGGGAGTGCTCGCGGTGCTATTTCTTTTCGTGGTGTTCAGGCTGCGTAATCTTTACGGCTGTCTCTTA
>USEV01000021.1 GCA_900553825.1 uncultured Eubacteriales bacterium | reverse complement strand
GGCTCGGACGCCCGATAAAAACAAAAAGCGGGCGTTAACCCGCTTTTTTGGGCAAATAAACATCGATTTACGCTTTTTTGAAATCCAGCGCACCATCCTTCACGGTTGCCGCAATCTTGTCGCCGTCGGCAATCTTTCCCGCCAGGATGAGCTCGCTCATCTTGTCCTCTACGAGGCGCTGTATGGTGCGGCGCAACGGTCTTGCGCCGTACTCCTCGTTGTAGCCCTCCTTGACGATGAACTCCTTTGCCGCTTCGTCGAGAGCGAGCGTGATGCCCCTCTCTTCCAGCCTCTTTTCGAGGGCGGCAAACATGATGTCCGCAATCTTTTCGAGGTCGTCGCGGGTCAGACGGTGGAAGAAAATGATTTCGTCGATGCGGTTGATGAGCTCGGGCTTCATCGCCTCTTTGAGCGCCTGCATCTGCTTCTCTTTCTTGTTCTCGTAGTCCGCCTGTTCCTTGGAGTCCGCCGTGCCGAAACCGAGCGGAGCGCGCATCTTGCCTATCTCGCTTGCGCCTATGTTGGAGGTCATGATGACTATCGTGTTGCGGAAGCTGACCGTCCTGCCGTGGCTGTCGGTGAGCCTGCCGTCCTCGAGGATTTGCAGGAGTATGTTGAAGACCTCGGGGTGCGCCTTTTCAATCTCGTCGAACAGCACCACCGAATACGGCTTGCGGCGCACCTTCTCGGTGAGCTGACCGCCTTCGTCGTAGCCCACATACCCCGGCGCGGAGCCTATGAGTTTGGACACATTGTGCTTTTCCATATACTCGGACATATCCACGCGTATGAGCAGGTTTTCGTCGCCGAACATCGCCTCGGCAAGCGCCTTCGCGAGCTCGGTTTTGCCCACGCCCGTCGGACCCAGGAATATGAACGACCCTATGGGGCGCTTCGGGTCCTTGAGCCCTGCGCGGGCGCGCTTTATCGCCTTTGCGACCGCGCTCACCGCCTCGTCCTGTCCGATGACGCGCTTGTGCAGGATTTCCTCGAGGTGTTGCAGCTTCTCGCTCTCGCCTTCGGTTATCTTCTTCACGGGTATGCCCGTCCAGTCGGAGACGATTTCGGCAACCTCCTCCTCCCCTATCGAGAGCTTGATGTCGCCGCTGCGGTTCTTCCACTCCGCCTGCAGCTTCTCCTTTTCCTCCACCAGGGAGTCGCGCTCCTGTTTGAGCCTGTCCGCAAGCTCGTATTGCTCGTGGCGCGCCGCCTCGGACTTTTTGAGCTCGACATCCTTGATCTTGTCCTCCAGCTTCCTTATCTCCGGAGGCGTGGTGAAATTCAGAATCTTCTTCCTGCTCGCCGCCTCGTCGATGAGGTCGATTGCCTTGTCGGGCAGGAAGCGGTCGGTGATGTAACGGTCGGAGAGTATCGCCGCCGAGGATATCGCCTCGTCGGTGATTTCCACCTTGTGGTGCTGCTCGTACTTCTCTTTCAGCCCCTGCAGAATCTCGATGGTGTCCGAGACGGTGGGTTGCTCCACCATTATGGGCTGAAAACGCCTCTCCAACGCGGCGTCCTTTTCAAAGTACTTCCTGTATTCCTCCACCGTCGTCGCGCCTATGGTCTGCATTTCGCCGCGCGCGAGCATGGGCTTGAGCACATTTGCGACATCCAGCCCGCTCTCGCCCGTCGAACCGGTGCCGAGTATGGTGTGGATTTCGTCTATGAACAAGATGATGTTCCCCGCGCGCTTGATGCCGTCGATTGCCTTCTTGAGCCTCTCCTCGAAGTCGCCGCGGTAGCGCGTGCCCGCAACCATGGATGTGATGTCCAGCGAAAACACGATTTTGCCGAGCAGTATGTCCGGCACCTGCCCCTTGACAATCGCCTGCGCAAGCCCGTCCACAATGGCGGATTTGCCCACCCCGGGCTCGCCGATGAGCACGGGATTGTTCTTTGTCCTGCGGCAGAGAATCTGAATTATCCTCTCAATCTCCTTGCCCCTGCCTATGACGGGGTCGAGCTTGCCCTCCCTCGCCTTTGCGGTGAGGTCGGTGCCGAACTGCGCGAGCTCCTCCGAGAGCCCTCCCGCCGATTGGGATTGCGCCTTTTGTCCCGCATTGGGCACGGCGACGCCTGCGGGCATTCCCTCGCCGGCGGTCGCGGCGGGATTCCCCGTCGGAGATGTCGGGCTTCCCATGCCGAAAAACGAGCCCAGGAAATTGCTGATTAGGTCGTTGATGTCCTTGACCCCGACTCCCGCCGAAGAGGAAGGACCCGCAACACCGCGTATGATGTCGTAGAGCTTCGCCTGCAAAAGGTCGAGGTCAACCCCCCACCTGCGCTCCAGCACCTGTGCCGCAACGGACTTGCGCTCGTAGACAAGCGCGAAGAGCAGATGTTCCGTGCCCGCCTCGCGAGCACCCTCCTGCCCAGCAAGCACGGACGCGTTGCGGATTGCGCGGTCGGCGCGGCTGGACACCGAAACATTCGCAACGGGTTGCCCGAGGGTGAAAAGCTGGAGCACATCGCCCTCTCTCACGCCACACTCCGCGAGGACGCGTTGGGCGGTGCACCCCTCCTCCGCGGCAAGTCCGTAGAGCAGGTGTTCACTGCAAACGAGTCCGCCCGTCCTGGCGGCGAGTCCCGCCGCCTTGTCGAGAGCGCCTTTGAAACTTTCAGAGTAATTCATATCTTCTCCTTGAAACGGCAAAGCGCCTTTTATCTTTGCGCGCCGCCCTCGAGCGTGCGCTTGACGAGCGCCGCCCGAACGATGTCCCGTTCCCCCGCCGAGGCGTTGCCCATTTGAAGCGCAAGGTTGGCGGCGGAACAAAAAACAAGCAGTTTATCAAGCGTTTTTGTGTCTTTAAGTGGCAGTATGTTCAATATCACGCCCAGCTTCACATCCGAGATGAGGCTCATGAGTTCGGCGGAAGTGAGCATATACGCATTCGTCAGCACGCCGTAACTCCGCGCGATTTTGTCGTAGAGTTGCGCCCCCGCCTTGCGGGCGAGTTTCTCGCGGGCACGGCTCTCGTTCATGCACATCTCCACCGTCGCGCGCTCTATGACGGAAAGGATTTCCTCCTCCGTCAGCCCCAGCGTGCGGGTGTTGGAAAGCTGGTACATGTCCCCGAGGGCTTCACTCCCCTCTCCGTACACTCCGCGCACTGTCAGACCGTAGTCCTTGACAAACCGCGTCAACGCGCTTTCGATTGCCCCCGCAAGTTTCAGCGCGGGCAGAAACAGCATTGTCGAGGCGCGCATTCCCGTGCCCAGATTGGTGGGGCACGCGGTCAGAAAACCGAGCCTGTCGTCGTAAGCGACGGGGAGCTCGCGGCAGAGGTTGTCGTCGTAGCGGGAGATGCGGGCATAGGCAAGGCGGAGGTTGAACCCCTCTGCCACGCACTGTTCGCGCACCCTGTCCTCCTCGTTGAGCATGACGGATATGCCTTCGGTGTTTTCCAGAATCACTGCGCCCGTCGCGGAGTTCCGTGCGAGCGCGGGGGAAATGAGATGCCTTTCGACAAGCGCCGTCTTCTGGAGCTCGCCGAGGTCGCGCATCCTGAAAAAGCCGTATTCGAAAAGCCCTTCCGCCGCGCGCACGGCACCCGCCGTGAAGGCATTCATATCCGCATCGGACACGCGCATTTTCGCGTTCGGGAAAGGCATACCCTCCACATTGCGCGCAAGCCGCACGCGAGAGGATATGACATTGAACCGCGTGTAATCGCTCGACGCGCCGAAGTTATCTGCCACTTCTCACACCTCCCGCGCGTTTTCCGACATGGACCGCGTTTTTGCCCTGCGTGGCCTCCGCCGCCGCAACGGCTATCTCGCGCATATTGCGGTAGCACTCCGGGCACCCGAACATGAACGCCGAGGCAAAGTCCCTCATCGTCGTGCCGCAGGCGGGGCACTCCTTGCCCTTCTTCGCCTCGACTTCGCACATCACGACATAAGGGGAAATGCCCGAGCGCATTATCGCCTTGTAGCAGTCCTCGCAGAAATGGAATTCCACCACCCCGTTGTTGAGGACGGTCTTGTCGACGAGTGTCGCTTCCTTCTTACGGCAAAGGTCGCAACGCATACTCACCTGTCGCCGTACCCGTCGGGGTGAGTGCTCGCCCACTTCCACGCCGAGGCGATGATTTCGTCCAGGCTGTCGAAGCGGGGCTTCCAGCCCAGCTCGCGTTTGATTTTGTCGCTGGAAGCAACCAGCGTCGCGGGGTCTCCGGGGCGTCTGCCCTCCACCTTGGCGGGGATTTTCTCGCCCGTGACGCGGCGTGCCGTTTCGATGACCTCCTTGACGGAAAAGCCGTTGCCGTTGCCGAGGTTGTAGTAGGTCGATTTGCCGCCCGCCCTGAGGTAGTCCAGCGCGCGGATGTGCGCGTCGGCGAGGTCGGTGATGTGGATGTAGTCGCGGATGCAGGTGCCGTCACGGGTGGGATAATCGTCGCCGAAAATGCCGATGTGGCTGCGCTTTCCCGCCGCCGCCTGCAATATGATGGGGATGAGATGCGTCTCGGGATGATGGTCCTCGCCGATGTCGCCCTTCTCGTGCGCGCCCGCCGCGTTGAAGTAGCGCAGCGCGATATATTTCATGCCGTATGCCTTGTCGTAGTCGCTCATGAACTGTTCCATCATGAGTTTCGTCTGACCGTACACGCTGGTCGGATTCTGCGGGCTCTCCTCGGTGATGAGCCCGTCACCCGTGTCGCCGTAGGTGGCGGCGGACGACGAGAACACCAGATATTTCACCCCCGCTTCCAACATCGCGTCCAGGAGCGAAAGCGTGCCCGCCACATTGTTGCGGTAATATTTTGCGGGGTCGGACATACTCTCCCCCACCAGCGAATACGCCGCGAAGTGCACGACGGAATCCACCTTGTAATCGTTCATAGTCCTGACCAGCAACTCCTTGTCGAAGATGTCGCCCTGCACGAACGGCGCGTCGCCGACCGCCGCTCTGTGTCCCGTGACCAGGTTGTCGTACACCACGACATCGCGCCCTCTGTCGCGGAGTTCCCTAACCGTATGCGAGCCGATATACCCCGCTCCGCCGGTGACCAGAATCATTGTTTTCTCCTTTGCGCGCACCCCGGTGCACGCCCGAAATAATCTGTGATAATTATACCTCTTGCACTGTTGTTTTGCAACAGGAAATTGTGTATAATACGCTCATGGAGCGCACGATACTGCATTGCGACCTGAACAATTTTTACGCCTCGGTCGAGCAACTTTCTCACCCCGAGTACGACGGGATGCCCATCGCTGTCAGCGGTAATCCCGAGGTGCGTCACGGCATCGTGCTCGCGAAGAATATGCTCGCAAAAGAGGCGGGCGTCGCAACGGGAGAGGCGCTGTGGATTGCGCGCAGGAAGTGCCCCGACATAGTCTTTCTGCCGCCGCATTACGACGAGTATGTGCGCATCAGCAAGCAGGTGTTTGCCATATACACGGAGTTCACCGACCGCGTGGAGAGTTTCGGTCTGGACGAGTGCTGGCTGGATGTCACGGGCTCGTTGCGGCTGTTCAACATGACGGGGAAAGAGCTCGCGGACAAAATCCGCGAAACGGTCAAGGCGCGCACCGGGCTCACCATATCCGTGGGCGTATCCTTCACGAAGGTGCTCGCAAAGCTCGGGAGCGACCTCAAAAAGCCCGACGCAACCGTCGTGCTTTCGCGGGAAAACTATATGGACATAATCGGCGATATGTCCCCCGCGGAGCTCATCATGATAGGCAGAAAGACGGCTGAAAAGCTCAAAAAACTCGGCATAACCACCATCCGCAAGCTTGCCGCCGCAGACACCGCGATGTTGCGAGGACAGTTCGGAATCATAGCGGACAAGATGTCCGACGCGGCGCGCGGGACGGAACGCGGCGAAGTGGCGTATTACTACGAAAAGCGCATCCCGAAAAGTGTGAGCCACGGCACGACGACGCCGCGCGACATGACCACGGAGGAGGACTTCAGAACGGTGGTCTACGCCCTTTCGGAGCTCGTCGCGATGCGTCTCAGGCGTTACGCGCTGTCCGCGGAGGGGGTGAGCCTTTCGGTGCGTGAAGCGACGACGCTCAACTCCAAGTCCGCGCAATGCACCCTGCCCGCCCCGACTTCCAATGCCACGGACATAGCGGAAAAGGCAATCAGCTTGCTGCCGAAACTCCACGCCTTCCCCGCGCCGCTCCGCGCAGTTTCTGTGGGCGCGACGAGGCTGACCGACGGGAATGTCGTGCAACTTTCGCTCTTTGACGAGGAGTTTTCGGAGCGCGAGGACAGGTTGGAAAAGAGCGTGGACGCAATCAGAAACAAGTACGGCTACAAGGCGGTGAAACGCGGCGTGAACATAGGTGACGACCTCACCGGCGGCTTGCACGAGGAGGACGATTTCTTGCCCTTCAAACGCTGAAACGGAAAAGCCGAGCGCGCCATAACGCAAAGTTAAAGCACCAAAACAGTACGATAAAACCCGCGTTTTGTAAATGCGGCATAATCGAGAGGAAGATATGAAAATCGCAATCGCAACCAACAACGCAAACAAACTCCGCGAGATCCGCGCCATTCTCGGCGGATTTTTCGAGGAGGCGTATTCGCTTTCCGACCTCGGCATCGACATCGACATCGCGGAAACGGGCGAAACCCTCACCGAGAACGCACTCATAAAGGCGCGCACCATACGCGACATGACGGGGCTTGCCGCCCTTGCCGATGACAGCGGGCTCATGGTGGACGCTTTGAATGGCGCCCCGGGCGTCTATTCCGCACGCTATGCGGGCGAGGAACACGACGACAAAAAGAACAATGCCCTTCTCCTCAGAAACCTCGCCGGCAAACCGCGTGACGCGCACTTCTGCTCCGTCATCGCGGTGTGCTTCCCCGACGGCAGGGAACTGACTGCCGAAGGCAGAGTCGACGGAACCGTCCTAGAGGAGGAACGCGGCAAAGGCGGCTTCGGCTACGACCCGCTCTTCTTCTCGCCCGAGCTCGGCAAGACCTTTGCCGAAGCCACCCCCGAGGAGAAAAATTCCGTCAGCCACCGCTCCCGCGCCCTGCACAATATGTTGCTCAAGCTCACCGAGGAGGGCTTGTAACCTCCCATGAAAACAATAATTGCCTTTTCCGACATACACTACTGCGAGCTCCCCGAACACCTCGTCGCCCTGGCGCAGGAGAGCGACTATGTCCTCTTCCTCGGCGACGGGTTGTCGCGCGTCGCTCCCCTTCTGGAACACCGCGGTTTCTACGCGGTGAAAGGCAATTGCGATTCCCTTCCCGCCCCCGACGAGCTTGTCCTCGACATCGAGGACATGAAAGTGTTTTTGACGCACGGGCACCTGTACGGCGTAAAGACGGATTTGCTCAACCTGACTCTGCGCGCCGAGGAGCTCGGTTGCCGTCTGGTCTTTTTCGGGCATACGCACATCGCGGAAACGGTGGAACACGGCACGGTCACGCTGGTCAACCCGGGTTCGCTTTCCGCCCCCGCCTACGGTGCCCCCACCTACGCCTACACGGTCATCCAGGGCGGCAGAGCCTTTACAAAAATAGTGAGAATCTGACAAAGAACTCTTGTGGAGTTCTCGTCACCGACGGGTAAAGAAAAAGAGCACCACTTTCGGTGCTCTTTTTCTTGGTGACCCACCGGAGGGCTGCGCACGAGCGCAAGACTCCGTTTGGCTCATCGTCTGTCATGTTCTCTACCTCTCTTTAAGTACATCAAGCGCAAGCGTCGGCATTTGCCGCCGCCGAACTCCTGCGGAGTTCTCGTCACCGACGGGTAAAGAAAAAGAGCACCGCTTTCGGTGCCCTTTTTCTTGGTGACCCACCGGAGACTCGAACTCCGGACCATCGCATTAAAAGTGCGGTGCTCTACCAACTGAGCTAGTGAGTCATTCTGGCAGGGGTAGATGGATTCGAACCAACGAATGCCAGAATCAAAATCTGGTGCCTTACCGCTTGGCGATACCCCTACGGCTCGGCATCCGCCGAGATTTCTGTTTGGGGTGAGTAGTGGGATTCGAACCCACGGCCTTCAGGGCCACAACCTGACGCGCTAACCAACTGCGCCATACCCACCATGGCGAGCCTGAAGAGATTCGAACTCCCGACACACGGCTTAGAAGGCCGTTGCTCTATCCTGCTGAGCTACAGGCTCTTATGGAGCGGGTGATGGGAATCGAACCCACGTAGCCAGCTTGGAAGGCTGGTATTCTACCATTGAACTACACCCGCAGGCCGAAGCATCTTCACGCTCTAATGCTTGAAGATTTTAGCATAACGGCAGGTGCTTGTCAACGGTTTTACGGGGAATTGCGCCCCGTCGCAGGTTGTTTTTTGCACTGTCACACTGCACGCTCATCGGCACAACGGCAAAATTCCCGAGGCCCCCGCAAACACACCTCAGAGAGCACAAAAGTGCCCGACATCGGACGGGTGTGAGCTCCCGTGCCGCTCGAATTTTAAAAATCGCCGAGCCTCTTGCCCGATATTCGCGCAACCGACAGCCCTCAAGCCCGTATCCATACACCGCGGCACGCAAACCTCTTCAAAATTGTCGCACTATCTTTCATCCCGACACGAAGAAACGCACCATAATCAATGCGCTCCGCTAGCGCCCACCGCAAACCCGCTCGTCACTCCCGCAATCGAGTCGGAGCGGCAGCCCGCCTCACCGAAGCCTGCCCTTACCTTCTGACACAAATTCAACAAAACCGAAACACATATCGTGTTATATTTTCGAAGCGTCGCGCAACATATTACACGATTCGTGCGGCAAATCTCCGCGGCACAAAAAAATATCCCGCAAAACAGTCACTTTCAAAAGGCGAAACGCCACTCCCGCAACACTCCTGCAACGCGCCGCAACACGATTCGTATTATTTATCGCAAATGATTTTTTTGAGCTGGACATAGAAATCCGCATTTCAACTGTTTTTAATTCCCAATAAAAAAGGAGCCGCCGGGCACGAAGCAGAGAACCGTACCCGGCGCCCGGTTTTCAAGCCGCCCTATACCCGCGACCTTCCGGCTTTTGAAAGCGCCCGCGGCATCTTGCCGTGCCGCTCGTCCCGAGCAATCAACCAAATAAGAAAAACCCACCATCAGGTGGGTTTTTTGGTGCGCCCTCAGGGATTCGTAAGGCTGTCTCTTATACACATCTCCGAGCCCACGAGACGTAGAGG
>USEV01000020.1 GCA_900553825.1 uncultured Eubacteriales bacterium | reverse complement strand
GCGGGCGGTTGTTTGCGCCCGCCGCAAGCGCAAACATACTCCGACGAGGAGGAGGGGGGAATGACATTAAGTATTGAAAAGGCAAAAACAAAACCCCGCCGCTCTGATGAGAATGCTGAGTCAAAATCAAACACGCTCGTCATTTTGTTCGTGCGGGAAGGCTGCATTTCTTTGCCTCGGGTGTGAAATGTGGGGCTTGCGCGCGCGCATATTTGGTGATATAATATGTAAAGTAGTACGGAGGGAGAATATATGAGAATTGCTCTCGGTTGTGACCACGGCGGGTTTGTCCTGAAAAGTGCGGTTGCGGAGACCCTTTCGGGGCTGGGCGCCGAGGTGGTTGACCTTGGCACATTTGACGATTCCTCGGTTGATTATCCCACATACGGGCTTGCGGTTGCGGAAGCTGTCGCTTCGGGGCAGTGCGATGCAGGCGTTTTGATGTGCGGGACGGGAATCGGGATTTCCATTGCGGCGAACAAAGTGCGCGGCATACGCGCGGCGGTTGTCACCAACACCTTCATGGCTGAGATGACCAAGCGTCACAACAACGCGAACATAATCGCGCTGGGTGGCAGAGTCGTCACTCCCGACGAGGCGAAAGAGATTGTGAAGGCGTGGTTTGAAGCGCCTTACGAGGGCGGCCGTCACCAGCGCAGGCTGGATATGATTGCCGACATCGAAGAAAAATATTTCAAGTGATATGATTGAAGAAGTCCTGAAAGACATTGCCGAGGCAGAGGAGCGCGCGGAGGAGATACGCCGTGACGCGGTTGCGCGTTGCAAGGAAAAGGTTTTCGCCGCCGAAAGCGCAGCCGAAGCTCTGAAAAACGACACAGCCGCCGAGTGCAAGGCGGCATACAAGGCGGCAATCGCTGCCGCCGAGGAAAGGGCGGCGGCTGAGCGTGCCGCGATAATCGCCGACGGCGAGAAGAGGGCGGCGGAGCTTGCCGCAGAAAAGAAAGGGGAGGTCGCAAAGACGGCGGACGAAGTGCTTGCCGTCTTTGTCGCCAAATACACCGAATGATTGTCGAAATGAAAAAACTTGTGCTTGTCGGTCACGATTCCGACAAGACAAAGCTGTTCAGCGCGCTGCACAGGAGCAGGCTCGTGGAGATCTCTTCCACGCGCGATCTTCCTTTCACCGAGCGCATCGACAACACATCGGATCTTGAATCCATCAAGGAAAAGATGCTCCGTCTTGACGGAGTGTTTGCCTATTTCAAGGAATCGGGGCGAGTTGCGGCGAGGCTGGAAAAGACCACCCGCAAGACCCCCGAGCATTTCGACCACGCACCCAGAAAGAAGTCCATCTTTGCGCCTTCCGACATCAGGCTCGGCTACGACGAGTTCATGTCCGTCGCCGAAAGAGAGGACGAAATTCTGGAAACGGTGGGCAAAATCGAGGCGATAGCCGCCCGCAATTCCGAGCTGAAGGCGGCGAGGTTGCGCTTTGAGGCGGAAAAGGAAAAACTTTCCGCTTACATCACGGTGACATCGCCGTTTTCGGCATTTGCCGACACGGAATACACTTCCGTCGTGCTGGGTTCCGTGCCTGCGGTGCGCAGGGCGGACGCGCTTGCCGTTGCCGAAAAATACGAGGATTCGGCGCATTTTGTCTTTTACGAACCCACGAAGGTGGTGCCCGTCGCCATTGTCGCACTCAAAGACCGCGCGGAGGAAATCCTCTCCGCCATGCAGGAGACGGACTTCGTGCGTTGCACGGTGACGGAGGACTGCACGCCCGCGGAGGGCATAGACCGCGCCGACGCCAACATCCAAAAGACGGAGTCCGAAAAGAGGGATTTGCTCGCTCAGGGCATGGACCTCGAGGGCACTCTCGACGACATCAAGGTGCTCTACGACTACTACTATTACCTCCTGCAGAGGGCGGAGGCGCAGAGCGGTTTCGCTTCCACCGAAAAGAGCTTCGTGCTGGAAGCGTGGTATCCTGCGGAGCAGGAGGAGAGGCTCAAAAAGGTGATAGAGGGCGTCTCGGACGCGTTTGTGTGCGAATACCGCGAGCCCGAGGACGACGAAGTCGTGCCCACGCTCATCCGCTCGAACAAAATCGTCGCTCCGTACGAGGATGTGACGAATATGTACAGCATCCCCAACTACCGCGAGGACATCGACCCCAACCCCGTCATGGCGTTCTTCTACTTCCTGTTCTTCGGGATAATGATTGCGGACGCGGGTTACGGCATACTGCTTGCGGTGGCGGGGTTCCTTTTCTACAAGCTCAAAAAGCCCGCGCCCGGCAAGGGCAGGTTGCTGCTCATCGTCGGCATGGGCGGCATCTCCACCGTGATATGGGGCATACTGTTCGGCGGCTGGTTCGGGCTCACGGTGACAAACACTTTCCTTGGCAAGATGGTCTGGTTCAGCCCCCTCGACGAGCCCATACTCATGCTGGCGTTGTGTCTGGGGCTCGGCATAGTGCAGATAATCTGCGGCATGATAATTTCCGCCATCAACAAAATCCGCCTCAAACGCGTCGCCGACGCCGTGTGCGAGGATCTGAGCTGGATTGTGGCGTTCATCGGCATCGGTCTTGCGGTGCTTTCGTTGCTGGTTGTCCACATCGACGCGCTGACCTATGTCGGCATCGCGTTCATAGCCCTCGGGCTCGGCGTGCTCGTCTTCGGCAACTCGCGCAAGAAAAAGGGCATCAAGGGCAAGATTCTGGGCACCCTGAGCGGCGTGGGCAAGCTCTACGACGGCGTGAACATCCTCTCCGATGTGCTCAGCTATTCCAGGCTTTTCGGTCTCAGTCTTTCGGGCGGCGTGGTCGCGCTCGTCATCAACCGCATCTGCGAAACCCTCATGGGGATGCTCCCCTCCGTGGGCGGCGTGCCCCTCATCGGCATCATCATCTCCATCCCCATCTTTGCAATCGGGCACCTCTTCAACATCGGCATATCCACGCTGGGTGCCTATGTCCACAACTGCAGGTTGCAATACATCGAATTCTACGGCAAATTTTACACCGGTTCGGGGCATATGTTCATGCCTTTCGGCTCGGGAGCGAAATATACTTATGTTGATATGCAGGAGGTAACAAAATGACATTAGGCACTTTCCTCGGAATGCTGGGCGCGGCGTGCGCGGCTCTCTTTGCGGGCATAGGCTCGGCAATCGGCGTCGGCATGGCGGGCAAGGCGGCGGCAGGCGTCACCGCAGAGGACCCGGACAAGTTCTCCAAGGTGCTTGTTCTGCAGCTTCTGCCCGGCACACAGGGCATCTACGGTCTGCTCATCGCGTTCCTTGCGTTCTTGCAGATAGGACTGTTCGGCGGCATAGCGTCGCTCACGACGGAAGCGGGACTCACGCTCTTTGCGGCGTGCATGCCCGTAGCGTTTGTCGGACTCATGAGCGCGATATACCAGGCGAAGGTCGCAATCAGCGGCATAGCCATGATTGCAAAGCGTCCCGAAGAGAGCGGCAAGGCAATCATCCTCACCGTCATGGTCGAGACCTACGCGGTTCTCGCCCTGTTGGTGTCGTTTTTGGGAGTCATGATTCCCTCCTACGCGTGATATGTCGAAGGAAGCCATTGTCGAAAGGATAATAGCCGACGCGCAGGCCGAAGCCGCCGCAGCGCTTGCGGACGCGGAGGCGAGGGCGGAAGCCATCCTCGAAGAGGCGAAGCGCTCGAGCGCGGAGTTTGCCGCCGCCGAGAAGAAACGCGCCGCAACCGCGGCCGCGGAAACCGTCGCGCGCTCTAGAACCGTGGCGGAACTCGACGCGGGCAAAATCATGCTCGGCGCGAAATCGTCGCTCATCGACGAGGTGTTCGCGTCCGCGCTCAAAAAGGCGGGCGAGCTTGACGCCGCAACCTGCAAGAAAATCGTGCTCGGTATGCTCGATTTCGCAAAAGACGGCGATGAAATCACCGTTTCGGCGCGTGAAAGCAAGATTGTGACAAAAAAGCTGGTCGACGAGGTCGCGAAGAAGAAGGGCATCAAGCTCACTCTCGCGGGCATCGGCGACTTTGACGGCGGGCTGATAATCGCAAAGGACGGCGAGGAAAAGAACTTCACCTACAAGGTGGAATTCGAGCTCCTGCGCGACGAGCTCGAAGCCGCGGTCGCAAAAAAACTGTTCGGTTAGTATGTCTGACAAGTTCATCTACCACAACGCCAGAGTCAAGTCCATGGAGCTCAAGCTCCTGAACGCACAGCAGGTCCAGAGGCTTGCCGATGCCGACTGCGTCCGCGACTTTGCCAAAATCCTTTCGGAAATGGGCTTCGGCGCGGGTGCGGGCGAGGGCGCGGGCGTTGACAGGATGATTGAATCCGAAGAGGCGTTTGCACTCCACACGCTCAGGGAGTTCAACGAGGACAACGAGCTCGACGCGGTGATTCTGGAGCGGGATTATCTCAACCTCAAGATTTTGCTCAAGGCGCTGTTTTCGGGCGGGAAAACCCCCTCGACCGAGGTTGAGGGCGTGATGTCCAGGGACGCGCTTGCGGCGGGCGTCGGCGGGGATTATTCCGCGTTGCGCCCCGAGATGGCAAATGCCGTCCTCGCTCTCGAAAAGGCGGCGCAGGAGGGCAAGCTCACCCCGCACGGCGTGGACTGCGCCTGCGACAGGGCATATTTTGCGGACGCCGCGGCGCTTGCGAAGCGCAACTCCGTGCTTGCGGATTATTTTGTGCTCCGCGCCGACACCCTCCAACATCTCGGCGTTTCTGAGGTGCAGGAGGCAATCGCTCCCCGAAAGGCAGTTCGAGGAAAACTTCATGCCCGACGGGAGCCTGGAAAAGGAATTTTTCACCTCGGTTTACGACGCCGCACCCGAGGCGTTTTACGAGAAGTGCCGTTACACTCCGTACAGCGCGCTCGTTGCCGTCGCGGCGGAAAAGGGGCTTGTGGCCTTCGAGGCGGAGAGGGACAACACTCTCATCGCGTACTGGCGGGAAAGACGGGACGATATGTTCTCCTGCGCGCCCGTCGTGGGCTGGTACTTCGGCAAGCTCCAGGAACTCAAGGTGGTCAAGCTGCTTTATGCAGGCGTGAAAAACGGCGTCGAACCCGCCGTAATCAAAGAAAGGACGCGTGACATTTATGGTGCGTGAAGGCATTGCGGTTGTAGGGGATAAGGATTCCGTCCTCGCTTTCAAGGCGATCGGGCTGGAAGTCTATCCCGTGGACAGCGCGGAAGAGGCGGAGGAGAGAGTGAAAAAGCTCGCCCGCACTCATTCCGTCATTTTCCTCACCGACCGTATTGCGGAAAAGATAGAGCCCCTCATTGCGAGGTACAAGGCGCGCCCGTATCCCGTCGTGGTGCCCATTCCGTCCGCGGAAGGCAACTCCGGTTTCGGGATGAAAGGCGTGCGCGCCAATGTCGAAAAGGCAATCGGGGCGGACATCCTGTTTGAGAGAGAGGACTAAAATGGAAGTCGGAAGAATCGTTAAAGTTTCCGGTCCGCTCATCGTGGCGGAGAACATGGCGGAAAGCAAGATGTACGATGTGGTGCGAGTCAGCGAGCGCGGATTGATCGGCGAGATCATCGAACTGCGCGGCAACCTCGCGTCCATACAGGTCTATGAGGAAACCAGCGGCCTCGGGCCGGGAGAGGAGGTGCGCTCCACCGGCGAACCGCTCTCGGTCGAGCTCGCGCCCGGACTCATGGAAGGCATTTACGACGGCATCCAGCGTCCCCTGCTCACACTGCGCGAGGCGAGCGGTGACCACATCGCGAGAGGCGTGTCGGTGCCCGCAATCGACCGCGACAAGAAGTGGGATTTTGTGCCCGCGCTGAAACCCGGCGACGCGGTCAGTCCCGGCGTCGTGCTCGGCACCGTGCAGGAAAATGTGCTCGTCGAACACAGGATTTTGTGCCCGCAGGGCGTCGAAGGCAAGATTGAAAAGATTTTCACCGGCAGCTTCACCGTCGAGGAAACGGTGGCTGTGGTTGCGACGGCAGAGGGCAAAAAAGAGGTCTGTATGTTGCAGAAGTGGCCCGTCCGAAAGGGCAGACCGTATGCCGAGAAGCTGGCGCCCAACGCGCCGCTCATCACGGGTCAGCGCGTCATCGACACTCTTTTCCCCGTCGCAAAGGGCGGCGTCGCGGCGGTCCCCGGCCCCTTCGGGAGCGGCAAGACCGTCGTCCAGCACCAGCTCGCAAAATGGGCGGACGCCGACATCATCGTCTACATCGGCTGCGGCGAGCGCGGCAACGAGATGACGGATGTTCTGAACGAATTTCCGGAGCTTGTCGACCCGCACAGCGGTCAGCCGCTCATGAAGCGCACGGTGCTCATCGCCAACACTTCCGATATGCCCGTCGCGGCGCGTGAAGCCTCGATTTACACGGGTATCACCATCGCCGAATACTTCCGCGACATGGGCTATTCCGTCGCAATCATGGCGGACTCCACCTCCCGTTGGGCGGAAGCCTTGCGCGAGATGAGCGGACGACTCGAAGAGATGCCCGGCGAAGAGGGCTATCCCGCGTATCTCGGTTCGAGGCTGGCGGAGTTCTACGAAAGGGCGGGGCTCGTCAAGGTGCTCGGCGGCAACGGCAAGCTGGGCTCCATCACGGCAATCGGCGCGGTGTCGCCTCCCGGCGGCGACCTCTCCGAACCCGTTTCGCAGAGCACTCTGCGCATAGTCAAGGTTTTCTGGGGGCTTTCCGCATCGCTCGCTTACAAGCGTCATTTCCCCGCCGTGGACTGGCTGACGAGCTATTCGCTCTATGCCGACAGGCTGGGCGAGTGGTACGCCGAAAATGTGGGCGACAAGTGGATGGAGCTGCGCGCCGACGCGATGAGGATTCTGCAGGACGAGGCCTCGCTTGAGGAAATAGTGCGCCTCGTCGGCATGGACGCCCTTTCGCCCGCCGACAGGCTGACGATGGAGACCGCGAAATCCGTGCGCGAGGACTACCTGCACCAGAACGCTTTCCACGAGATCGACACCTACGCGTCGCTCGACAAACAACAGCGCATGCTGTCGCTGATTCTGGATTTCAACCGCCTGGGCGCGGACGCGCTCGGCAAAAATGTGGACATCGAGGACATCCTCGCCCTGCCCGTGCGCGAAAAGATAGGCAGAGCGAAGTACATCCCCGAGGAGAAGCTCTCCGAGTTCGACGCGCTCACCGCCGAACTCAAGAAAGAGATGCTCGCCCTGACCGACGAAGGAGAGATTTGATATGCTGAAAGAGTACAGGACAATAAAGGAAATCGTGGGCCCGCTCATGCTCGTCGAGGGCGTCAGCGGCGTCAAGTACGACGAGCTTGTCGAGATACACCAGCAAGACGGCAATGTCCGCAGCGGCAAGGTGCTGGAAGTCAACCGTGACCGCGCGCTTGTCCAGCTCTTCGAGCCTTCACAGGGCATCAAGATGTCCACCTCAAAGGCGCGTTTCCTCGGCAGGAGCGTTGAGCTCGCCGTTTCCGAGGAGATGCTGGGCAGGGTCTTCGACGGCATGGGTCGTCCCCGTGACGGCGGTGCGCCCATCATTCCCGAGAAGCGCATGGACATCAACGGCGCGCCCATCAACCCCGTCGCGCGCGACTATCCCGACGAGTTCATTCAGACGGGCATCAGCGCAATCGACGGTCTCAACACGCTTGTCCGCGGGCAGAAGCTTCCCGTGTTCTCCATGTCGGGTCTCCCGCACGCCGAGCTCGCGGCGCAGATTGCAAGGCAGTCAACGGTCATCGGCTCCGACACCAAATTCGCCGTCGTCTTTGCCGCAATCGGCATCACTTTCGAGGAAGCGGACTTTTTCATCTCCGACTTCAGAAAGACGGGTGCAATCGAACGCGCGGTCGTCTTCGTCAACCTCGCAAACGACCCCGCAATCGAGCGTATCGCGACCCCGCGTATGGCGCTCACCGCCGCGGAATATCTCGCGTTTGAGAAGGATATGCATGTGCTCGTCATCATGACGGACATCACCAACTACGCCGAAGCGTTGCGCGAGGTCTCCGCCGCGCGCAAGGAAGTTCCCGGACGCAGAGGTTACCCCGGCAACCTCTATACCGACCTCGCCAGCATGTACGAGCGCGCAGGCAGGATAAGGGGCAAGAAGGGCTCCATCACCCAGATACCCATCCTCACCATGCCCGAGGATGACAAGACGCATCCCATCCCCGACCTCACGGGCTACATCACGGAAGGGCAGATTCTTCTTTCGCGCGAATTGCACAAGAGAGGCATCACGCCGCCCATCGATGTTCTGCCGTCGCTCAGCCGTCTGAAAGACAAGGGCATAGGCAAGGGCAAGACCCGCGAGGACCACGCCGACACCATGAACCAGCTGTTCAGCGCGTATGCGCAGGGCAAGGAGGCAAAGGAGCTGGCGTCCATTCTCGGCGAGGCGGCGCTCACCGCCACCGACAAGAAGTTCGCCGCGTTTGCGGACGCGTTCGAGAAGAGGTATGTGTCGCAGGGCTTCAATGTCAACCGCAGCATAGAGGAGACGATGGACATCGGCTGGGAGCTGCTCTCCATGCTTCCGCGCGGCGAGCTGAAGCGTATCCGCGACGAGTATCTCGAAAGGTATTACGACCCGCAGGTCAAAGAGGAAGAGGCAACCGAGGAGGACGCCGACTGATGGCAAAGCTCAACATCAACCCCACCCGAATGGAGCTGCGCCGCCTCAAAGCGCGGCTTAAAACCGCGGTGCGCGGTCACAAGCTCCTGAAGGACAAATCCGACGAGATGATAAGGCAGTTCATGCTGCGCATCCGCGAAAACAAGGCTCTCCGCGAAGAGGTGGAAAGCGAGCTTTCCGCGGCTCTCAAAGGGTTCATGCTCGCGCGCGCCGTCATGAGCGACGCCGTGGTGGAGGAAGCGGTTGCGATGCCGGGCGTCAAGACAAAGCTCGTCGCGTCCGAAAAGAATGTCATGAGCGTCGTTGTGCCGTCGTTTGCAATCGAGGTCGAAAAGGACGGCGACCCGTATCCCTATTCCTTTGCGAGCGTGGGTGCGGAGCTTGACGAATCCATATCCGCGCTTTCGGGGCTGACGGGCAAGCTGCTGAAACTCGCCGAAGTGGAAAAGGCGTGCAATATGCTCGCGGACGAGATTGAAAAGAACCGTCGCCGCGTCAACGCGCTCGAGTATGTCATGATTCCGCAGCTTGAGGAAACAATCAAGTACATCACTATGAAGCTCGACGAAAACGAGCGCGGCGCGACAATCCGCTTGATGAAAGTGAAGTCCATGATAGAAAACCGCAGCTGACCCGCTCCCGTCGCACAAGAGGGCAGTGGAGCGCACGGCGCGCACGGCAAAAGAAACGGAAAATCCGCCCTCGGGCGGATTTTTGATTGTGTTGAATCCGACGACTTGTCTTTAATTGTCCTTACTTGTCGTTGCGGATAAGGTCGGGAAAGCCGCACCCGCAATAGTGCTGGCGGTAAAGTCCCAGCTCCTTGGAGCGTCGGACGGAGGTCAGCCAGCCGTCCTTTTTCTTGAAGTCGGAGGTGAGATACCTCACGCCGAACTCCTCCGCGGCGCGCTCTCCCGCAGCGTTCACCGCCTGCGCGTTCTTTCGCGGACTCACCGTGAGGGTGGTTGCAAAGCAGTCGTATTCCCCGCCGTGCGCGGCGAGATACCGTGCCGTCT
>USEV01000019.1 GCA_900553825.1 uncultured Eubacteriales bacterium | reverse complement strand
TCGTGGGCTCGGAGATGTGTATAAGAGACAGAAGTCAGGTCGGTGGTGGACTTGTCCGCGACGACAAACTCGCTGTAAATCTCGGAGGAATCGTTGGATTCACTCGAGGGCGAGATGTCGACGAAATAGGTCCCTTCGAATTTTTCGAGCAGATCCGCAAGGCTGAACCGTTTGGCGACGATGTAAGTCTGGTTGCCGTGGGTCGGGTCGTTGGCGGGGGAGAAGGTGCCGTAAGAACAGGTGACGACCAGCCCGTCATCGTAAATCACGAGCCCGGCATAGCCGGTATCCGCGTTGGCCTCCTCACTCGCTTCGGTGGCGCTGCCATAGGTGTGGGCGAGCTTTATGAGCATATCGCCCTTGCCCTCGCTGCCCGCTTTCAGGTCTTCGTAATCGCCGACCCATGCCAGCCAGCCTTTGGAATACCAGTTGCCGTCCGAAGGTTTGCCGTTGTAATAGATGGAGCGGAAGGTGATGGTGAGTTTGCCCGTCACGGGGTCGTATTCCGCCTTGTGGCGCTCGCCCGTGAGCTCCGCGGCAACGGTCTTGGGCTCGCTCCAGGTCTCACCCTCGTCCGTGGAGAAGCTCACATAAGAAAGGCTCTTCTTCGCATTTGCGCGGAAGAGAGCGGCAAGCTCTTTGCCGTCGGGCGAGCGCAGGATTTCCACCTCGCAGAACTGACGCACTCTTTCGTAGTTTCTGTACTCGTCATCCTGACCGAGCAGACGCACAGGTTCGGTCCATTCCATCTGACCCTCTTCGTTGAAGGTGAGGTATGTCTTCATGACATAGAACTGCCTGTCGTCGTGATAGGTCATCATCCATTTGTCGATGAAGTTGCCGTTCTCGTCCTTGATCTGCGTGAGGCTGCTGCCTGCCACGACTGCATCGTAATACTCCGCACCCGCGGGACGCAAATACTCATCGCGTGTCGCGTTGGGACCGAAGAAATTTTCATATTCGCTCCACACGAGCCCGTCGCACCCGCCGTTATCGTCCAGAGAAGTGGAAATGCTCGCGTCGAAGCCCTCCCCGGGAGCGCCGCCGGGCCAGCTGGGGCGACCGGAGATGCAGATGAGTTTCTGCGTGCCGTCGGTGAAGTTCAGTTTGTAAATCGTGGGCGTCTCCTGCCCGTCGTTGAAACTCTCCGGGCGGGTGGTCGTTGCCGTGAAGGCGTTGCCGCCCTGATTGTCTGCGCCGTTCTTGTCGTCGCAACCCGCAAGCGCGAGCGGGAGCGCAAGCAACATCAGAAGCGCGAATACGAGAATCTTTTTGCCTTTCATATTTCCTCCTGCGGGCAAAGTGCCCAGGTCGGAGCGCGGAATTTAGCGCACTCTTCGGGATTCCAGTATGCCCGCACGCGCGGGAAAAGTCAAGCGCGCTTTGGATGAGAATTCAATATTCCGTCCATTTTTCATTTTCGCCCGCTCGCTCGCACCCGCGTTTACACTCTTGTCCGCTCGCTCACACCCGTTTGCTTGCCCGTTCGCCCGTTCGCCCGTTCGCCCGTCCGTCCGTCGCCCGTCCGTCCGTTCGTCCGCTCGCCCCCGTGCTCGCGGGCAAGGTCGGGCAGGGGCAGAGTGGTGCTTCGTGCAAAGGTGTTCGATGCGCCTCTTGCGAAAGTCGGCAATTCGTTGGGCGCAAAAGTGCGGGCATGAGTTATAATGTCGGGTGAAGCGGCTCGCGGGCACGACGGACGCCCCGCGGGCGGCGGGAATCGGAGCGGAAATGGATTTCGGAAAACTGAAAGGATATATATTCGACCTGGACGGGACGCTCTTTGCCTCCACGGGAATCTGGCGCGGGATATACGCCGACACCCTTGCGCATTTCGGGAAGGAGATGCCGGGCGATTATGTCACGGCGGTCACTCACCTCGACATCGCGCGCGGCACGGCGTACACGGCGGAGCGCTTCGGACTGAACCAGAGAGAGGTGGAAAGACTCTGGCGAGAAAAGGCGGCAAAGGCATACGGCGAGGTTGTGTCGCTCACTCCGCACACAACCGAGCTCCTCTCCGCCATACGCGCGTGCGGCGGCAGGTTGGCAGTGGCAACCGCGCTGGACGAGGATTTGTCCAAAATGTGCCTTGCCCGACACGGTGCGGAGGACTTCTTTCAAGTGATTGCAACGGTGAAGGACGCGGGCAGGGACAAGCGTTTCCCCGATGTCTATCTCGCCGCGGCGAAAGGACTTGGGCTCGCGCCCTCGGATTGCGCCGTCGTGGAGGACGGGCTCACAGGGGCGCGCACCGCAAAGCGCGCGGGCTTTTTCGTGGCGGGGGTGCGCGACGCGGCAAGCGGCAGCAGCGCGGAGGATATGCTCTCCGTCTGCGACACCTTTGCGGACGACCTCGGCGATTATCTCCCGCTCTTTTCCGCAGGGGGAAAAGACCGTTGAATTTCCCCGCGACCGAAGGGCGCGGAGGCGTTTCCGGCGGGCGCGGCGGACGGGAATCCCGGACGGAAAACAGAGAATAAAAAACAAAGGAAATTCCCGAAACGGGAGTTAAAGTGTGAAAACGGTGTTGTCAAGACGGCTTTCAGACAGCACGAAACACAACGGGGCAAAAGTCCTGCTGCTTCTCACCACGATTATATGGGGGAGCAGCTTTTTCATACTCAAAAACACCCTGGACGAAATCCCCGTCTTTTTCCTTTTGTCGTTCCGCTTCCTCTTTTCCGCTTTGCTGCTCGCCGTGATTTGCTGGAAAAAGTGGAAACTCTTCAACCTCGGTTATCTCTTCAAGGGTGGCGTGACGGGGATATTCCTCGCCTTTGCCTACATCTTTCAGACGCTGGGGCTTCAGCATACCACGCCGGGCACAAACGCCTTCCTCACCACGGTGTACTGCATCCTGGTGCCCTTCATGGGCTGGGCGGTGACGAAGCGTCGTCCCGGCATCCTCGACATCGTCGCGGCGGCGGTCTGCGTCACGGGCATAGGGCTCGTGTGCATGGACGGGAGCGGCGGCGGGTTCTCGTTCGAGGGGGAGGGCTACACCCTCATCTGCGGGCTTTTCTTAGCACTCCACATCGTGGCTGTCGGGGAGTTCGGCAAAAAGCTGGACACCATGCTTTACACCGTCGTTCAGTTCGCAACCGCGTTTTTGATCTGCATGATATTCTTCTTCGCGACGGGAGAGAGCTTCCCCAGCTCGTTCTCCACGGAGTCTGTGCTTTCGCTGGTCTATGTCACCGTGCTCGCAACCTGCGTGTGCTTCGTGATGATGAATGTGGGCGTCAAGTACGCAAGCCCCGTTTCCGCTTCCCTGATACTCAGCCTGGAAGCGGTGTTCGGTGTCGCGTTTTCCATGATATTCTACCGCGAGAGGCTGACCCTGCAGGTGGGGTTGGGCTTTTTGATAATCTTTGCGGCGATAGTGCTTTCCGAGGTGGTGCCCGAGGTGCTCCGCGCAGGTCGGTGGCGCGCCTTTGCCTCCGTCAATGCGGAAGGACGGAAAGAAGTGTACATCCGTTCGGACGGACGGGGTGAGCCGCAAGAGGACGCGGACTGAGCACCGCGCTGAACAGCCCCCGAAAGAGGGCGTGAAATCTCCGAAAAAGCATAAAATCCCGAAAAGGCTTATTCCGAAAAGGCTTAATCCCGAAAAGGGAGCGGAATCACCGAAAGGCATAAAAAAAGCCCCGCCGAACGGCGGGGCTTTTCGGGTCTGCGTTACGCGACTTTCTTTTTCATGGATTTCAGGCACACCAGCGAGGCGATGATGTGGATGATGCCGAGTGCCACGGGCACAAGGATGAGATAGAACTGCGCCTCGATGAGGTTCATGAAGTAGTTTCCGATCGAGAGTGCGCCGTCTTCGCCGAGGGCGAGGATGTAGAGCAGCGAAGCCGTGCCGCCGAGCATGCCGTCTTCCGCCGCGACGAAGGGGGCGAAGAGAATGCAAGCCGACACCGCCGTGAGCCCGAGCGCGAGGATGAGGTTGAGCAATCTGCCGTATTTCTTGATGAACATGGACACGATTGCTATCGCCGCAACGAGCAGGGTTGCGAGGAAGAATATCGCGGGGAGCACGGTGACGAGCCCGTTTGCGACGCTTGCGTCGAAGAGCATGGAATAGATGTCGCCGTTTGCGGCGATGTCCTTGAGCACGCTGACGCCGTCGAAGAACGCGAGGCCGCCGAGGATTTCAAGGTCTATGTTGCCCTGCGAAACAAAGTATCCCACAACGGAGCAGGCGAGCAGCAACACCGCGAACACGAGCATTGCGATGTTCCTGGAAAGGCCGGTCTTCTTGTTGGCGTTTGCGAGTGCGCGTGCCTCGCGCCTGGCCTGCTTGTCGTCCTGCGCCACGGTCGCCGCCCCCGCGTTGTAGATGGGCTCGGGGGAATAGGCGTTGGGATTTTGCGGAGTAAAAGTGGGCTGAACCGAGGCGATTGCGTCACGGTTGGGCAGTTTGACTCCTATGGTCACGCCGCAGCTGGGGCACTTGATGCGGTGCTTGTAGCCGTCGGGCAGATTTGCTGCGTTGGCAGGGGGCTGGAAGCATATCTCAGCTCTGCAACTGGGGCATCTGGTGTACATAATCGTCTCCTTATCGGGATATTATACACACATATTATAGCGGCTTATGACAGCAAAGTCAATTGCAAAGGAACGAATTTAATTTTCCCCCCCGTCCGACGGGGAAAGACGGCGACCGCGGGCGTGCGCGCAAAAGCGGCGAAAAGGTCGGGGCGTGGCGTTGATTCGGCGTTCGTCGTCGAAATTTTCCGTTCGTGAGATATGGTGCCGAAAGCCCGAAAATCGTGCCGCGCGACGGAAAATTTCTTCGGTTGGAAAGGGATTGTGCCCGCTTTTCGGAGGGTTTGTCGCATCGCGTTGCGGCAGGGGATTTTGTGCTAGTATTCGGGTGGAGGAAACCATGAACACCATTCACCCGTCATGCACCATCCGCTCGCTTGCGCGAGAGGCAAAACGCAGGCTGAGAAGCGGCTCCTACAACACGCCGTCGACCGCCCTCCCGCAGGGGGCAAGCCCGTCGCAGGTCAGGCTGTACATAAGGCTGAAAGAACTTGCGGACAGGGGCGAGGAGATTGTCAACCCGATAAGCCAGCTCGCCGACCGCGAGCTCATGTCGAGGCTTTCGCACGAGGAGAAGCAACGCTACATCTTCCAGCTTGCCTCGGACTATCTCGCCATGAAAAAAGAGGTGAGTTCTAGGATTTCGTGACGCGCTCTTCCGCCCGTCTTGCGCGTGCAGTACGCAGGCGGCGGGACAGCTTTTTCAGAGCCCTCCCCGCAGCGGCGAGCGTGACCGCGTACACCGCGGCGCAGTAGAATGTGAGTTCGCCGCGCGAGCCCAGCTGAACCGCGAGCAGGAATGTCGCAAGCATTGCCATCACGGCAAGAAAATCCGCCGCGGCGCGAAATGCGGGACGGATTTTCAGCCCGAAAACGAGCGTGAGCGGGGAGGCGAGCACGCCGAACCCCGCCGCTGTCAGCGCGGCAACCAGTTGACTCACGCCGCGCTCACTTGAAGATTCGCCTGACAATCGAGCCCGGCGACGGCGCGGTGGAATAGCGCATGGAAGTCACATACCCCGAGGCGAGAAGTCTGCCGCCCTCGAGGTCGAGCCCCTTGACGACGAGGTCGTGCCCCGTCACGGTGAGCGTTTCGCCCTCCAGCTCCACGATGACGAGCTTGTCGGTGAAGGTGGGCACGGCAACCACCCCCGACACGGTGAGCAACCTGTGTTCGGACAGTTGCAACGAGTGATGGCTCCCCGCCTTTTTGAAATCCCTGCCGTCTGATTTCGGCTCCCTTTCCGTCGATTTTTCCGTCATACATCAACCTCCTTTCAAGTGTATGTCCGCCCCTTGCGGACTATGCATTGGCGGGACGGGCGCGTAACGGGCGCGCCGCGTGAGAGCGAGCACGCGAGCGCACCGGGGTGAGCCCGTGAGTGCATAAGAGCGTGCCTGTCCGTGCAAGGGAGCGAGCCTGCGCGCGCCGGTCGGCGGGCGCGGGAGCGGAGCGGGTGTGCGCGGGCGGGAATTCGTTGACAATTCAACGGGAACAGAATACAATGTGTGAGTGTTCGGGCGAGAGCCCGCGGAGGAGAGCGTTATGACGGGTGAAAAACCGAGAAGATACAGACTGGATGTTTCGGCGCAGTTTTATCCGATAATCTCGACGCCGCGCTCGCAGAGCCTTTTCAGGTTTGCTGCGGAGCTGGACGCACCCGTGGACGCCGCGACGCTTCAGAGGGCGACGGCGGACGCGCTCACGCGCTTTCCCACATTCAGGGTGCGCCTGAAAATGGGCTATGCGTGGTACTTTTTCGAGGAAAATTCCGCGCCCGTTCCCGTGGTCGAATCGGACGGCAAACTGCTCACGCCGTTGCGCCCCAAGGACACGGCGGGTTATCCGTTCCGCATGGCGTACAGGGGCAACACGGTGGAGTTTGAGGTGTTCCACGCCGTCGCCGACGGGATGTCGGCAATGGAATTTTTCAAGGCGGTGCTTTTGCGTTACGCGGTGCTGTGCGGACGCTCCGAGGACGCCGACGCGGTGATTCGCGAGCCCTCGGACGAGGAGGAGGCGGAGGACGCCTTCCGCCGCTATTACCGCCCGATACGCCTCGGCGATGTCGACCTCAAATCCCTCATGGGCGCGCCCCCGTTCCTGCTCCCCGGCACGGTGTCGAAGGAGGGTTATTCCGCAACGCACTACACGGTGCGCACCGCGGACCTGCTTGCGGCGGCAAAGGCGAAGGCGGCTTCGCTCACGGCGTTCATAGGCGGGGTGATTGCATACACGGTGTGCAGATACGCGGCGCCCAAACGCCCGATTGCGGTCATGGTGCCCGTCAACCTGCGCAAGATGTTCCCCTCGCGCACGATGAGGAATTTCGTCAACTTCGTGCGGCTGGTGTTCAGACCGAAGGATTGCGACAGCCTTGACGCGTGCGTGTCGTCCGCGGCGGTTCAGCTCAGGGAAAAGGCGACCAAGGAGGAGATGGCAAAGTTCTTCGCGACGACGGTGCGCGCGGAAAAATCCCTTGTCCTCAGCATTGCGCCGCTTTGGTTCAAGATATTCATGGCCAGGCTTTGCAGACCCGTGCTCAAATCCCGCCAGACCATGATATTCAGCAACATAGGCAAGGTGGACCTGCCCGCCGACTGCGGCGTGAAGAGGGTGGTGTTCAACCTCAATGTCTCCAAAAACGCAAAGGTCAACCTGGGGGCGGTCACGCTGGGCGACGAGACGACATTCGCCTTCACGCGCTCGATTTACGAGACGGATTTCGAGGACGAATTCGTGAAAGTCCTGCGCGGGCTTTCGGTGCCGCTCGGGGCGTCGGGCACGGACATCGCGCCGGGTGAAACCCTCGCTCCGCTCGCCGCAAAAGTCTAGGGCGACGGCGCGAAACAGAAGGGACGAAACACAAAACGACATTTTAACGAACAAAACGAAAGGATAAACGGTTGATTATGAAAAAACTTGATTCCGTCCAACTGCGCGAGGCGTACCTCGGATTCTTCAAAGAGAGAGGGCACGCGGTCATTCCGTCCGCTTCGCTCATTCCCGAAAACGACCCCACGGTGCTCTTCACGACGGCGGGTATGCATCCGCTGGTCCCCTATCTCCTCGGCGAAAAGCATCCCGCGGGCAAACGGCTCACCGATGTCCAGGTGTGCGTCCGCACGGGCGACATCGACGAGGTGGGCGACGCTTCGCACTGCACATTCTTCGAGATGCTGGGCAACTGGTCCCTCGGCGACTATTTCAAGAAGGAATCCATAGGCTGGAGCTTCGAGTTCCTCACCGAGGTGCTCGGAATCCCCGTCGACAAAATCGCGGTCAGCGTGTTCGCGGGCAGCGAGGATTGCCCCCGCGACGAAGAGAGTGCGGGAATATGGCGCAGCCTCGGGCTCCCCGAGAGCAACATCTTTTTCCTGCCCGCCAAGAACAACTGGTGGGGTCCTGCGGGAGTGACGGGTCCCTGCGGTCCCGATACGGAAATCTTCCTCGACACGGGCAAGCCCGCCTGCGGCCCCGACTGTTCTCCCGCCTGCGACTGCGGCAAGTATCTGGAAATCTGGAACAATGTCTTCATGGAGTATTTCAAGGACTCGGAGGGCAAGTTCAGACCCATGGAGCACAAGAATGTCGACACGGGCATGGGGCTCGAGCGCACGCTCGTCACCCTGAACGGTTATTCCTCGGTTTACGAGACCGATGTGTTCGACTTTGCGATAAAGAGGCTCGAGGAGCTTTCCGGACACAAGCACGGGGGCGACGACGAGTTCACCGTCGCGATGAGGATTGTCGCCGACCACACGAGGACGGCGGTGTTCCTGCTCGGCGATGTCAAGCCCATTTCCCCCTCCAATGTGGACCAGGGCTATGTGCTCAGGCGTCTTATCCGCCGTGCCATGCGTTACTGCCGCACCCTGGACATCGATTTCTCCGCGCTCGGCGAGCTTGCGGCGTTGTATGTCCGAAAGTACGGCGAGGTGTATCCCAACATCGCCGCCAACGCGGAGAGGATTGCCGCCGAGCTCGAGGCGGAAAAGGAAAAATTCGCAAAGACAATCGAGCAGGGGCTCAAGGAGTTCGACAAGATTCTCACGCACATTCCCGTCGGCGTCTTCCCCGGCAAGACCGCGTTCAGGCTGTACGACACCTTCGGCTTCCCCATCGAGATGACGGAGGAGCTCGCCCGCGAGAGGGGCTACACCCTCGACAGAGCGGGGTACGAAAAGGCGTTCAAGGAGCACCAGGAAAAGTCCAAGGCGGGCGCGGAACAGAAGTTCAAGGGCGGGCTTGCCGACGGCGGCGAGCAGACCGCGCGCCTGCACAGCGCGACGCACCTGCTCAACTACGCGCTCAAGAAGGTGTTGCATGACGAGGGAGTATCCCAGCGCGGGAGCAACATCACCCCCGAACGACTCCGTTTCGACTTCTCCTTCCCCCGTCCGCTCACCGCGGAGGAGATTGCCGAGGTCGAAAAGCTAGTCAACGAGGAGATTGCCTCCGCAAGCTCCGTCGTGTGCGAGGAGATGAGCGTGGACGAGGCGAGGAAGCAGGGCGCCGTCGGAGTGTTCGGCGACCGCTACGGCGATGTCGTCAAGGTGTACACTATCGGGCACAGCAAGGAGATATGCGGCGGACCTCATGCGGCAAACACCGCGGAGCTCGGCAAATTCCGCATCGTCAAGGAGCAGAGCTCCTCTGCGGGCGTGAGAAGAATCAAGGCGGTGCTGGAATGATTTATGTCGATTCCCATGTCCATACGCGTCACTCTTCGGACGGGAAGGACCCCGTGCGCGCGATAGTCGACGAGGCAAGGGAGAAAGGGCTGTACTACCTCGCAACGACGGACCACCTCGACCTTGACCTCAAGCTCGGGCACAACCGCTCGCCCATACCGTGGAAGCACATCGACCTCGCCGCCTACCGCGCCGAATGGCTGGAAGCACGGGCGGAGCTCGAGAAGGAGGGCAGCCCACTCAAATTCCGTTTCGGCATAGAGGCGGGCTTTTCCGACGAGCCGCAGGTCATGGAGGCATACCGCAAGGTGCTCGCCGATTATCCCTTCGATGTGGTCATCAATTCCGTGCACTTCGTGGACGGGTGGGATGTCTATTTCCCCAACGCATTCTTCCTGAAATCCCGCAAGCGCATTTACGGCGACTATCTCGACAACATTCTGAAGAGCCTCGACGCGCCCTATCCCTACGACATCGTGGCACACATAGGCTATGTCACGCGCAACGCCCCTTACGCGAAAAAGGCTCTCTTTTACGCGGACTTCCCCGAGAAGTTCGACGCCATACTCCACGGCATAATCGAGCGCGGCAAGGCGTTGGAGGTCAACACGCACACCACACTTTACCCCTCGGAGGAAATCCTCCGCAAGTACTACGAGTACGGCGGCAGGAAGATATCCTTCGGCTCGGACTCCCACCACGCGGAGCTTTGCAAGGACTACGAAAAGACCTGCGCCATGCTCAAAGAAATCGGCTTCACGCACTTTTCGGTGTTCACCGCGCACGAGGAGGAGCTGGTGCCGATAGGGTGACCCCGCGCGGCGCTCCCGCCCGAGGGAAAACCCAAAAACAAAAGTCGCACGGAAAAACCGCCACGGACAAAACAAAACCGCCCCCGGGAGGGCGGTTTTCGTATGCCGAATTTCCGAATCACTTCACGAGCTCGATAAGACGCAGCGCGCGTTTCAGTGCGAGCTTGCTGTTGACCTTGAACTGGAAGGGCACTTCCTCGTAGACCTTCTTGTGACCGGTGTCGGTGTGCGGAGTCTTGCCGTCGGCAAACTCGGGGGCGTCGGGGTCGAGAGGAAGATTGATGCGCAGGGATTTGCCGATGATCGTGATTTTCGCCACGATGTCGCCGCTCCTGCGATAGGTGTCGCAATGACGGCTTATGCGGCTCTTGATTTTGGGCGTGCCCTTCGGCGTGGTGGTGAGCGCCTCTTTCAGCACGGCGTAACGCTCCTTGATGATGTCGTTTGCAAGGGCGTACTTCTCGGCGAAGCTCAGGCTCTTGCGCGCCGCCTTTTTCTGCATGATTTTCCGGATGTCGACAGCCTTGCCAAGGCAAAGTCCGTCGTCCTCGGGTTCGGCCTCGGGTTCGTCGGTTGCGGGGGCGATGTCGGCCGCCGCCGCGGCTCTCATGGCGAGCACGGCGTCCGCGCACGGGGTGTCACCCGCCTTGGTGCAGAAGGCGCAGTAGTCGTAGCTCCCGCACATATCGTATCTGCGCGCCTCGGATTCCAGCCACTTTTCCACATCGAGCTCGTGTTGCAACAGGAAGTTTTCGTCTTTTTCCATTACCCTGAATCTCCGTTTCCCGAGTTCTGTCCGCTCGGATTTTTGAAATAATAAAACATTTCGATGTGCGATGTCAATCGATTGAAAGGGCGGAATGAGGAAAATTCGTTTTGTGCCCGCGCACCCCGCGGAAAACAAAAACACCCGCGTCGTGCGAGTGTTCTGTTTCCTCCGCGTATTATAGGTAAGAGGGCATAATTATGAGGGTAAGAGTACGCAACGGGAGCTTGCACGGGTGCGGAGGAAGTGCAAGGTTTATTGTGGAGGAAGGGGGGATCCTCGCTTTCAATTTACGGCGGGTTTCTTGCGCTTTCCTTAAAGACTGACAATTTTTTCGCAAGGCTATGTCACAACAAACAGTTGATAAATAGCCATTTTTATAGGGGAGTATCA
>USEV01000018.1 GCA_900553825.1 uncultured Eubacteriales bacterium | reverse complement strand
GAGATTCCTCTACGTCTCGTGGGCTCGGAGATGTGTATAAGAGACAGCGCTTGGAGAAACTGCCCGCCGCGACATTGCGGATGATGACCTCGAGGGGGACTATCTGCACCTTTTTGACGAGGGTGTCGCGGTCGCTGAGCTCCTCGACGAAATGGGAGGGAACGCCCTTTTTCTCGAGCATTGCCATCATCATGTTGCTCATCTTGTTGTTGATGACGCCCTTGCCTTCGATGGTGCCCTTCTTGAGCCCGTTGAACGCAGTGGCATCGTCCTTGTAGGACACGATGACGAGGTCGGGGTCATCGGTCTTGAAGACCTTTTTTGCTTTGCCTTCGTAAATCTGTTCGAGCTTTTTCATGCTTCCTCCAAAAATCAAAAGCATGGCACGAGCCATGCTTTTCTCATTCTTCAGGGTGCGAGGGAACGCGCTGCTCTGCGGCTGACGCGGAGCGATGCCCGCAGGCACGATTCACCATTGACGCCGTGTTTCCCATGCGCCTATATTACCACACCCGCGGGGGCGAGCGCAAACAATTTGCACCCCAAAAACAACTTTTTTTCGCGGAGCGGGAAATGACGGCGACGCCCCGGAAAACGGGGCGTCGCGGTGATTTCTCTTTTGGGAAACTTCGGCGCATTTTGCACCGAAAACGGCACTTTATGCCTCGCTTTCGATTGCTTTAAGCGCTTTTTTCGTCTCTTTTTCGTCCATGGCGGAGATGTCGTAACCCGCTTCCATCAGGTTGAGGCAATCCATGCCGCTGAGGTCCTCGCGCTTGACGGAAACCTCGCCGAATTCCCCGAGTTCGCCGACGGCGTGCTCCGCTTCGGCGCTTCCCTCCTCCTTGCGGTAGATGAAAAACTTCTGCCAGCAGAACTCGAGCACCCCGTTGATGAGCATGGTGCAGACTTCGACCGCGTAGATGACGATTGCGTATTGTTCGAGGTACGCCGCAACGGTCACCCCCGCGCTTGCGGCGGCGTCGGCGACCAGGTAGCCGGGCATATAGCCGTTGAACCAAAGCTTGAACGGATAGAACGGCACATAGAAGAGGAACGCGAGGAACATCGCCCTCGGCACATTGCCCGCCGACTTGAAGGTGAACTTGCGGTTGAATGTGAAGTTCCAGAGAATGGAGAGCGTGAGTGCAATCAGCGTGCTGATGAAGTTGGTGAGCGGGACATCGGTGATGAAAACGATGTGCCTGTCCGCCGCTATGAAATTGGGCAGAATCGCCTCGCTGAGTATGGTGAACGACACCAACTCGATGACGCCCGCGCTTGCCGCGCAGAGTGCGTATTTGATGATTTGTAAAAGGGTTTTCCTCTTCTTCTTTTTCTCCTCGCGCTCCGCCATTTCGTCGAGCTGCGCGATTGCCAGATCGGTGTCGAAATACTTTGTGTCAGACATATATCCCTCCTTCAACAGAAAGAATTATACCATGCCGCACCGCATAAAGAAAGGCAAATTTTTCCGCGGGGCGCTTTTTTTGCTTTGTGCGGAGTAAAGAGCGAAAATCGGGCAACAATCCGAATATGACACCGGAGCAGGCAAAAGAACGACTGGTCGCCCTCTTTCACGGGACGGGTGACCTCATATTGCGCGAAATCGTGTGCGGCGAGCGCGGGGCGCTCTTCGCCTATATCGACAGTCTCTCGGACAAACTGTTGTTGGAACAGGATGTCATAAGGCCGCTCTCGGAGTGCGACGCACTTCCGCAGGGGCTTTCCGACGACGAAATCAGGGAGAGGCTGCTCTCCGTGACTGCGTTTTGTCAGGACATCCCCGCCCTGCCCTTCGGGGAGGCGGCGGCAAAAATTGCGGAGGGCGATGTCGGCTTCTTCACGGACGGGTCGGACGCGGTCTTCATGTTCTCGTTGCGCAAGATGGAAAAGCGCGCGGTGCAGGAGCCCCCGACCGCAACGGTGCTGAAGGGACCGCGCGAAGGGTTCATCGAGGAAATCAAGACGAACACGGCGCTCATCCGCCGCAGAATCAAGTCCCCCGACCTGGTGTTCGAAAACCTTTCTGTGGGCAGGTTCAGCGCGACGCCGGTCACCGTCGCGTACATCCACGGCGTGGCGCACGAGGAAGTCGTGCGGCGCGTCCGCGAAAGAATCGAGAGCGTGGACATCGACGGAGTGATGGACAGCTCCTATCTCATCCCCTTTCTTGAAGAGCGCAAGCACTCCGTGTTCAAGCAGGTGTCAAGCTCCGAAAAACCCGATGTCGTCGCCGCAAAGCTGCTGGAGGGCAGGGTTGCCGTCATCGTGGACGGCTCCCCCATCGTGCTCACTCTGCCCTTCGTGCTCCTGGAGGATCTGCAGGACAGCTACGACTACTTCACCGACGGCTGGCGGGCGACCTTTTCCAGGATGTTCCGCCTGCTGGGCGCCGCGCTCACCATGCTGCTTCCCGCCGCCTATGTCGCCCTGCAAAGCTATCACTACCACCTGCTGCCGATGGAATTTCTCATCACGCTGACGAGCGCGACTTCGTCAATCCCCTTCCCGCCCGCCGTCGAGATGCTCTTTGTTCTGATGCTGTTCGAAATTCTGAACGAAGCCTCCATGCGTATGCCAAGGTACCTCGGAGTTTCCCTCTCCATCGTGGGCGCAATCGTCCTCGGGGACACGGCGGTCAAAGCGGGGCTCATATCCTCCCCCGCGGTGCTGGTCACAGCGCTCTCCTCAATCGGCATATTCTGCGTGCCCGACCAGGTGGGGACCCTATCCATACTCCGCATCGTCTTCCTCGCCGCCAGCGCGGTGCTGGGGCTTGCGGGCATAATCGTCGTGCTGATCGTGCTCATCGCGTACCTCGCGACAATGACGGGTTACGGCGCGCCGTACTTCGCCCCCTACGCGCCCCGCATACGCTCCGACCTCAAGGACGCGCTGTTCAAGGTGTCGGAAGCGGAGATGATGTCGCGCCCCCTCTCCTTCCCCAACCGCAACCGCCGACGCCAGAAAACAAAGGAGTACGACGCATGAAACAGCACACCCTGTCATCTTCATCTTCCGCATCCCCGTGTCCCGCCGCCGTTGCGATTTCGGACACCCCCGCGCCGCAGAACGCGGTGTACAATTCCCAGGCGGCGGCGATTGTGTTCTCCTGCGGAATAGTCTTCAAGGTGTCCTCGCTCCCCGGGCTGGTCTACACGGATATGCTCTCGGACACGCTGTGGCTTTACCTGCTGATGTGCGCCCTCGATGTGGCGTGTCTCGCCGCGGTGTTCTTCTTCGCCGCAAGCGGCGCCGACGCCGCCCTCGTCAGGACAAACAGTCCCGCGTACAAAGTTTTCTCCTTCCTCCTGACGGCATTCTTCCTCGTCAAAGGACTCTTCTACTTCACCTACACCCTGATATTCCTGCTCGTGGACCTCTTCGTCGAGGTCGAGCCGTATGTCGTGGTGCTGGTGCTATCAATACCCGTGCTGTACGCGGGGAGCAAAGGCATAAGCGCCGTCGCCCGCGCGGCGGAGCTGCTCGCGCCTCTGCTCTTCGGGCTCGTCGTCGCAAACCTCGCCCTGCTCGAAGCCGACCTCGATGTGGGCAGGAATCTCCCCCTTGCCGCAATGCCGACGGGCGACTTCTTCTCGCGGGGATTGCGTTACGGACTGTGGCTCGGGGATTGCTTCCCCCTCGCGTTCGCCGCGCTGAAACGGAAAAAATTTCCCTACCTCGCCGTGGGCACCGGGGTTTCATACACCCTGGTGGTCGTCATAGCGATGCTTTCCGTCGCCCTTTACGGCGGCGCGTTGCCCTACGCCTACAATATGCTGATACGCATCGCGGGCTTCAACCGCCTCTCCCTGGAAATAGGCAGACTGGAATGGGCGGCGCTGTTCGTGGTGGCGGTGATGGCGGTGCTCGGGCTCGCCCTCACGATGTGGGGCGCGGGCGAGGGCTCCAGACGGTGGGCGGGCTCGCCCCTGCCGGGCAGAATCGCCTTTGCCGCCTGCACCGTCGTGACGGCGCTCACGGTGCCCAACGCGCAGGACATAATCGACTTCTCGATGACGGATTTCGGCTACGCCATGTTCGCGGCGGCTCTCGCGTTTGCCGCGGCTTTTCTGTGCTTTGCCCTCTACGCAAGGAAAAAGCTCGCTCCCGCGCCCGACGACAAAAACCCGCAAAACGGAAACGGGGAAACGGGCGACGGCACGCAGGAGAAAAGCTGCAAAGAAGCGCAGGGTAAAAGCCGCGGGGACGGGCGTGAGGAAAACGACGCCGAAAAGGAGGTCGCACCGTGAAAAGGACCTCGCGGCTCAACGACAAGATTTTTCGGGCGAAGTGGCTCGTCATCCTGATTGCCGCCGTCGTGCTCGTCTTTTTCGGGCGGGTGGTGGACAACAAATCCCTCACCCAATCCGCCCTGGTCATCGGGCTGGGGCTGGAAAAGACGGAGGAGCAATTCGAGGTGTCCACGCTTTCCGTGGTGGTGTCGGGAGGGAGCGGCGGAGAGGTGACGCGCACCTACGCCGTCTACACCGCAAGCGGCGCGACGGTGTCGGAGGCACTCGACACAATCGCGCAGAAAATGGGGCTTTTGGTGTCGCTTTCGCATTGTAATGTGCTTGTTCTGTCAAGAAGCGCATTTTCAAACGACCATGCGGCGCTTTTCGAACCGCTGATTGCAACCTACTCTTTGCCCGAGCAGGCGGTGGTCACCGCGAGCGATTCGCCGCCCGAGGAAGTGCTTTCGGCAAAGATGGGCGCGGCTGATTCGGCGGCGAATTTCGTGCAGGCGTCGCTCATACAGAACCTGGGCGGCGACGGGCTCGCGCTGGTCACGGTCAAGGACTTCCTCGCCGCGTCTCTTTCCAGGAGCGCGTGCGTAACCGTGCCCCTCATCGACATCGAGGAGATGCCCACGCCCCCCGAGGGCGAGAGTGCGGGCGACGGGGCGCAGGAGTTTTCAATGCACCGCAACCTGGTGGTGCACGGCGGAGAGTGCTTCGTGCTGGGAGAGGAGCTCGCGCAGGCAACTACTCTTCTGCTGCAGCACAAAGTGCGCGGCAAGCTCTCCCCCGTCCTGCCCACGGGCGAGGCGGTGGAGTTCAGGGTGCTTTCGGCAAAGACGGAATACGCCGTGGAGGGGATGTCGGTGCGCGTGAAGCTGAAAATCGACCTCTCCTTCCTCGAGGCGCAGAATGTGGAAACGCCGGGCAAAATCACCTCATCGGACGAGGTGGTGATGAAGGCGGCGAAGGAAGCCGCGCGGGAAATCGAAAGCAGGCTCCGCGCGTGTCACGCTCTCTCGTTGGAGTGGAACGCCGACTTTTTGAGGTTGCAGAACGAGGTGTACAAGAAGGCGGGCTACACCATGCCCGAGGACTGCCTCCGCTCGATAGACTTTTTTGTCGAGGTGGAAGCCGAGGTGCGCGTACAGGGCTGACGGCGCGGTTTTTCGGGCGGCACCATCGGCTCGCGGGCGGAATACTATGAATCGGAGGTCTTTATGGACGCGTTGTTACCCCCCGACGATGTGATGGACAGGCTTGCGCTGGAATACGCCGCGGCTTTTTCGCGCCGAGGGAAGGGCGTGTCTCCCCTTTGTTCCGCCGTCGGACGGTCGGGGGTGTGCGCGTCCGCCGCGCCCGCGCCCGCTCCCGTCCTCTTTTTACTGCTTTACTTTGCGTTCGCTTTGGGGTATAATGCGGGATATGGAAATGCGGCTTCTGACGCCTACGGAAATCTGGGAGGGGTTCAACCCCGTCAAGGACGGGACGGAAACCTCGATTTTTTCTTCCTGCCAAAACGATAATCTCGTCACGGTGGGGGTGTTTTTCACTTCCGAAAAGACGGAAAGCGGCAGAGTGAGGGTGTTCGCCCGCGTCTACTACGACGCCCGTTGGCGCGACGCCCGCCCCGCGGTTTTGCTGCTGCCCTCGCACGACAGGAACAGGAACTTCGACGACATCACCTCATCGCTCGTGAGCGAGGGGTATGTCGTGTGTCTTTGCGATTATGCGGGCGCGCACGACGGCGATGAGCCGCACACCACCTATCCCGACGAATTCTCGTACGCCGCGGCACCGCAGTGTATGTCCAACCTCTACACCGTCAAGACGACGGCGCGCGAAACGCCGTGGTTCCAGTGGGCGAAGGTCGCGCGCCGCGCGATAACGATGCTCGGGGAGCTCAAGTATGTCGATGCCGAAAGAATCGGCGTCATGGGCGTGGACATCGGCGCGCAGATTGCGTGGCAGGTGGCGGGCATCGACGGCAGAGTGCGCGCGCTCGTGCCCATAAACGGCGGCGGTTATCTGTGGCGTCGCGGCACTCCCCGCTTCTCGGCGGAGGGCAAGGACCTGCCCGTCGACGACGAGGAACGCGCCTTTTCGGCAGGCGTCGGCGCGGAGACCTACGCGCGCTTCGTATCCTGCCCCACTTACTACATAGTCAGCTCCAACTCCCGCGACGCGGACATCGACCGCGCGGGCGACATCATGTCGCTTGTGCCTGCAAAATCCAAGGTGATGGTGGTCGTGCGCGGCTCCGCCTCGCAGGTGAGCCTGACGGCGTACGCGAGCCTCATCAAGTGGTTGCAGGGCAACTTTGCCCACGACACGCCGCCCTTCGGCATGCCCGAGGCAAAGCTCATCGCCGACGAGAACGAGGTGTACCTGCGGCTGAACTGTCACTCCGAGCCCGAATCCGTCTCCGCGTTTTACTCCCGCGGGGAGGAGGTGTCGTTCGCGAGGAACTGGACTGCCCTCGCCGACGCGCAGAATGTGGGCGAAAACGAATTCGTGTTCCGCATCCCGTCGGGCGACCCGAGCAAGCTCGTCGTGGCGTATGCGACGATAAAGACCTCCGACGGCATCTGTGCGAGCACGCCCGTTTCGGGCATAGTGCCCGCCGAACACGGCGTGACCGCGGTGGCAAATGTCGCGGCGGGCAACTCGCGCATCGTCTACTCGGGCGACATGGGTGCGGGGCTGTTCTGGGTGACCACGGACGGGTTCTTCCTCGACGACAGCGTCCTCGCCGTCAGAAAAGGACCCTTCGACATACGGGGCATAGGCACGACGAAAGGCACTCTCGTCCTCTGCCGCAGCACGCACGAATCCTTCTCGTGCGAAAAGGGCGCGGTGTTGCAGATGGACATCTACAGCGACACAAGGCGCGACATCGACTTCCGTTTCGTGGCGTACCCCGACCTCACGGAATACTCCTGCAAGGTGACCGCGACGGGCGGCGACTTCTGGCAGAAGATAAAAATCTCCGCCGCCGAGCTGAAGAGCGACGAAGGCAAGCCCCTGCCCCGCTTCGGAATGTGCAAGCTCCTGCTGATTTCGGACGCGGAGAATGTGCTTTTCAACAACATCGTGTGGATTTAGCGTCACCGCGCATAAAATGGTGCCATGGACGACGAACTCAAAGCTCCCGAATCTGTTTCCCAAAGGCGTAAACGCATAATCGCGGCAATCGTCGCGCTGCTCGTCGTGGCGGTGCTCGCGGTGACCTGCGCGCTGCTCGTGAGGGAATATGTCGTCACGACATTCATCGTCAACGGCGACAGTATGCGCCCCACCCTGGACGGCGGCGACCCCTCCGTGCCGGGCGACGGCGAAAAACTGTTGCTCAACCGCGTGGCGAAGATAAAGCGCGGGGACATCGTGGTGTTCCTCTACGACTGGGGGGCGGCGGAGGACGCGCCGTACTCTCTGGTGAAGAGGGTGATAGGGCTTGCGGGCGACACCGTTTCCGTTGCCGACGGCAAGGTGTACCTGAACGGTGAGCCCCTCGAAGAGGACTACCTCGCCGAACCCATGAACGACATCTACGACGGCAAATCCTGGACGGTGCCCGAGGGACACTTCTTTGTCATGGGCGACAACCGCAACAACAGCTCCGACAGCCGCGCGATAGGCTTCGTGCCCGAGGAGAATGTGACGGGCAAATGTTTCCTCGTCGTGGAAAAGGACGGCGGGCTGCGCATTCCGTGACCGCGTAAAAGCGTCGCCCTCCCGTGCGCGCCCGACAACGAAAAAACGGCATGAAATAACCCCGCCGAAGCGGGGTTTTCGTTTGACTTTGTGCTTGTTATTCCGCGTTGCGCTCCTTGCGGGTGGGGCGGAAGTAATAGCGCATTTGCTTTTCCCAGGTGCGGGTGATGTTCGGGTCGAAGTTCCTGGGTATGGAGCGGGCGAGGGTGTACACCCTGCCGCACTTCAACAGCATATTGTTGATTTTGATGAGGGTGCCCCACTTGGAGTACTCGGTGATGTTGAGCTTGCGGAGAGCCTCCTTGAGCCCCACGCGCAACATCTTGCCGGCGGCGAGCTTGCACATCTCGTCGTTGGTGAGGATGTCGGAGCCGAGCATCCAGTTGAGGAGCGCGTCGGGATATCCGAGCACCGCCCTCTTCATGACATCGACGGCGGCGTGCTCCGCACCGAACTCGCGGTAGACCTTGACCTGGTATCTCCACAGTCTGCCCACCTTGAAGAGCGCGTCGCCCTTGACGCCGCGGGACATATTCTCGCCGATGCTCTCGGCAAGCAGCTGTCCCGAAAGCATGCCGGAAGCGATGCCGCTGCCGAGCATGGGAATTGTCAGATACGCGCTGTCACCCACGGCGGCATAGCCGTTTGCCACCATTCTCGTCGCGGGATAGCGCACGGGGATGACGCAGGTTTCCCCGCCGCGCACGATTTTGTCGCCGATGACGGGATTGGTCTTTCTGAGGTCCTGCAGGCAGCGCTCGATGTCGTAGGTGGTGAGCTTGCCCACTCTGCCTATCAACACATTGACGAGCTTGGGGTCGTTGTCCAGGATGACCCAGGAAATGCCCTGCTCGCCCATGTGCTTGAGATACACCTTGTTGGTGTGCTTGGGGGTGGGAGCATCGGGATTACGCTCGTAAAACGCCCTGTAAGCGACGAACACCTCGTGGGAGGAGTGCTGCGTGATGTCGAACTCGGCGGGCATATCCTTCTTGAGGGCGGAATCCACGCCGAGGCTGTCGATGACGAGGTCGGCACGCACTTCCTTGCCGTCCACGATTGCGCCCACGACCGCGCCGTGCTCCACGATAGGCTTCTGCACCGTCGCGCCGAAGACGAACTTCGCGTGCTTCGCCGCGCGTTCGTACAGCATCTTGTTGAGAGGACGCCTCTCCACCGAGAAGTCGGCGGTTGCCTCGTCCTGTATGAGCTCGCGGACCACCGCGCCGTGAGGCGACACGAATGTCCAGCTCTTTTTCTTGAAGCTCTCGGCGGGCATATCCATGCCCAGCCTGCGGAATATGGACGGATTGACATCGTCGTGCCAGTCGTAACGCATTTCGTCGAGCGACGGAGCTTTCTCATAGACGGTGACATCGAACCCGAGCTTTCCCAGCCTCTCGGCGGCTACCATGCCGCCCATGCCTGCTCCTGCAACCAGAATTTTCATATAACCCTCTCCTGACCCTCGTCCACGGGGTACGCTCTCCCACATCGCGAGGTTTCTATATGCGCGCGTCCGCGCGTTCACACACATATACTTTATAGCAAAATTCGCAAAAACGCAACAATTCTTTTTTGTCGGGTGTCTTTTCATGCGGTTATCCCCGTGTTTTGCGCAGTCGAGGCAAAATCCGCGCGCACAAACGCGCCGCGAAAACGGGCGGACGGGTATATGCGCGCGCCGCGGCGGGAATAATGCCGTTATGCAAACGCTTTCCCGACCGCTGGTCATAGTATGTTTCGGCACGCCCGCAATCGCGGGCGATTCTCTCGGGCCCGAGGTGGGCACGCTACTGCGCTCCGACGCGCGCTTCCCCGCCTTCGTCTACGGCACCCTCGACCGCCCCGTGACGGGCAAAAACATGACGGAATGGATGAAATTCCTGCGAGAGGCTCACAAGGACGCCGTCATGCTCGCGGTGGACGCGTGCCTGGGCGAGCGCACGCAGCTAGGCAAGATAACGGTGCGCAACGACGGAGTGTGCCCCGCCGCCGTCGGCGGACGGAAAAACCGCTTCGGCGATGTCGGAATCATCGCCGTCGTCGGCGACAAGAACGGCGACGCGCTCACCGAACTCATGCAGGCAAATGCACTTTATGTGTCAAAACTCGCACATAAAGTGGCGGATTTGATAAAAAGCGCCGTCGGTGGACTCGGCTTTGCAATTCCCGTTTTTTAATCGAGTTTTAATAGGCGTCCCGTAATATGCATTTGCAGCAGGAAACACAGCGTGTCACGCCGGCTCCTTTTTTCGCGTGTCCGTTGACTTTTTCGCTTTTACTTTTTATAATATAGTGCATATTATCTACACCGGCGCCCTCCGCGGCGACCGTATTGCCGCCGTTTTTACGGCGTGCGGGAGGCAAAATGAAACCATCGACAAAGCGCACGATATTTATTGTTGCAATCGTCGTTCTCATCCTTCTGGCGATCATCCTCGCCGTGTCCCTCTCGGGACCCAACGAGATCAGCTGGACGGATTTCACCATGCTTTATCAGGGCAATGCGACCGACGCCGCGGGCAACAGGCTCGCCATCGAAGCCATTGCCGTGGGCACTTACCGAATCGACATCAAAATCGTCGGCTCCAACAGCTACGAATATTACTGTTACATCCCCAGCCGCACGGTGTTCCTCGACAACATCGCCGCCCTCGACTTCAACGGTGCGGGCACGGGCGAACAGCCCGTCATCGCCTTCAACGACCCCTCCAGCTCCTCCATGCTGTCGTCGTTGCTGGTGCCCCTCATCATGATTGTCCTGCTCGGGGTGCTCTTCTTCTTCATCATGCGCAAGACCAACGGCGCGAACAACAAGGCGCTCAACTTCGGCAAGACCAAGGCGACGCAGGTGCGCGACAGCAAGGTCCGCTTCTCCGATGTGGCGGGCGCGGACGAGGAAAAGCAGGAGTTGCAGGAAATCGTCGAGTTTCTGAAAGACCCCAAGAAGTTCACCGCCATCGGTGCGAGAATCCCCAAAGGCGTGCTCCTCGTCGGCCCTCCCGGAACGGGCAAAACCCTGTTCGCGAAGGCCGTTGCGGGTGAAGCAAATGTCCCCTTCTTCTCGATAAGCGGCTCCGACTTCGTCGAGATGTTCGTCGGCGTGGGCGCGTCCCGCGTGCGCGACCTCTTCGAGCAGGCAAAACACGCGATGCCCTGCATCGTGTTCATCGACGAGATCGACGCCATCGGTCAGAAGCGGAACACCGGCACTATGGGCGGCAACGACGAGCGGGAGCAGACGCTGAACCAGCTGCTCACGGAAATGGACGGCTTTGAAG
>USEV01000017.1 GCA_900553825.1 uncultured Eubacteriales bacterium | reverse complement strand
GCGCACCGCCCGCGTCTTCATCATCCGCCGCTGCCCGTCCCGCTTTCGTCATCCGTCGACGGGTTGGTCGCCGTGCTTTCCCCCACGAATATGTGGTACTTCCTGCCCGTGCTCCTCACCGTGTAGATGACATATTTCCCGTCCGCGACAAGCGTGTTGCCGCCTGTGAGGCTTATCACCAGTTGCTCGTAGTCCGCGTCCTCGCTGCCGCTGTCAACCACCGTCACCGTGATGTCCTCGGTCGATTCGGTGTAACCGTGCGCTATCGCTTCCATGAGCTTCTCGCGGTCGGAATCGTACACCAGCGAGTACTGCACCATGCCCGTCGCCGTGAAAAGTATCGCCGCAAACATCAGCGCGGCTATGGAAAAAACGGCAAGTGCGACAATCGACTCAACCAGCGTGAAACCCTTGCGGGCGGTCTTCCCGTTCTGCCCTGCCGCTTTCATCAGTAGTACCCCAAAAACGCCCAGATCACCTGACCGTAATCCTGAATTTCGCTCTCGATGTCGCCGTACGAGAACCCGAAGTCCACGATGAGCGGCGGCTGCACATAGTGATAGTTGCTCTCCTGGTATTTATCGACGACGTCGTCCTCGATGTCATCGCCGACCTGACCGCCCGTCATGCTGTTCCACCAGTTCTTGATTTTGTCCCCCAAGGAGGGATCGTCCGCGTCCGCGTCCGAAATCAGAATCAGACTCTCGATTGCCATGCAGCCGTTCATCGTGTTCGCCCCGCCCGCACTGCCGGGCTCCATGAACAGTTGCCCGTGCGGCGCATAGGTGAACGCGTTGAGCGACGCATCCTTGCCGAGATATATCAATGCGTCGTCGTTGGACACGATATAAAGCCCGTCGTATGCCCTGCCCACATTGCCCGATGCCTGCACAAGACCGATTTGCGTGTACGGATTGAGCTTGAGGGTGGGGTTGTTCATGTTGTAGCCCTTCCCCTCGTACAGATACCAGAAGGTCATGTTGCCGCCCGTCAGCACGACATTCGTGCCGTCCGCAAGACCGTCGTCCGCCGTGCCGTGATAGCTCGCCGCATCGGCTTTGCCTATCACGACATCGCCGTCGAACTTGATGTGAATGTTGCCGCCCGAGGTGTCGATCACGATCTTGTCAAAGGCGGAAAGGTCGATTTTCCCCTCCGCGTCGCCCTTGAACCATACGCTTTTCTTAATCGTCAGGGTAGTGCCGCTCACGCTCAGGGCGTTTGAGTAGTCAGGATTGTCTTTGGGCGAGATGTAATTCTCCACCGTGATGCCGGCGTTCGTCCCGCCGACATAATCTATCGCCTTTCCGCCCTCGAGATCCGCTGTTTTCTCGGAATGGGCAGGGGCGCTCCAGCTCCTTATCGTGATGAGCTTGTTTTTCCAGATGTCGTCGTTCGCACTCCCGAAAACCGCGTCGTTGTAGGTCAACGGGTTCTCGTTGGCGCCGAATGACTGCAACAGTTGTTTGCCAGGAATTACAGCCCCGCTGTCGCTCACGGGGAATATGTCAATCCTCTTGGTGGCAACCGCATTTGAATTATGTTCATCCTCGCTGCCGTAACAGACATCCCATATGGTATCCGGCTTGCTCCCGGAATGATAGAGCGAATTGATGTAGATGTTCATATCCCTTTCGGGGAAAGAGCCGCTCATCCCGCTGCCTTCGGGCCAGCTGCCGTTGTTGCGACTGTCGTTGCCGTCAATATACAAACCGTTGCCGCCGACATACACAGCACCGAAGTAGCTTATATCGGTGTCGAGGTATCCCGCGGGATCTCCGACCTCCCACTTTTTCTGGTTGGTCCTGATTTGAAGCTTTTCGGCAAAGACTTCTCCCTTTACGGTTATGCTGTTGTTTCTGACGGAGAACCTGTACCAATCCTTATTTTTATCCTCTTTATCCTCAATCCAGTTTGCTTGATAAGGAAACCTGTCTGCGGAAGCAAATGTCCCGACATCACGAGCCCAGACCAGGTCGATGAACAGGTAACGCGAGCAATATATGTTGCCGTAGAAATCCGCCGCATTACTTTCCCATGCTCCGTTGTTGCAGACAAGGCCCCTTTCGCTCTTGGAAACCACGACATGGGTGTTGACATTCGACCAAAGCGTGCCGCTGATGTCGCAATCCATGAGCACCGCGCCCCAGTCGCTTCCCGCGCCACTGTTGCCGGTGTCTGATGATGTCCCGAAAGTTTTGCCTTCGGGCACATTGGTGTAATTGACATTGTTGCCGTTGCCCGCGACAATCACATTTCCGCCGTTGCAGGCGCGCCCGTGGAGGGTGCCGCTTGTCACGGTGAGGCGGTCGCCCGTGAACTTCTGCCCGTGGAAATACACATTGCCGTACACGGTGACATCGTTCATGCGCAGTTCGTCACCGTAGACATAGACATCACCGTATATTGTCGCACCTTCGATGTAGGCATTGCCCTGCACCACCACATCGCCGTAGATGGAAACCTCGCGCTCGGTCTGCAGTCGGTCTCTGGCATATTTGCCGTCCCATATACTACCTTTCATGTCAATCCATTGCGTGTTCCAGATGCCGGCGATGTAGAGATCCTTCGCCGCGTATATGTTGTTTTTGATCCCTTCGCGCGCGTTTTGCGTGTTCGTGCTGTCAAAGTTTTCGATGCGGGCGTCTTCCCACAGGTACATATTGCCGTTGATGCGGAATTTGGAGATGTCGCGGTCGAGGACATCGTCGCCCTGGTGGTCGAAAAAGACGGATTTACCGAAGCCGTGCTCGAAATTGCCGCTGGTGTTGCTGTTTCCGAATTCGCTGCCCTGGAACACCGGGCTTTGATTGTACATCCAGCTGCTCTCGGAATAAACCAAGTCAAAGCGCTTCGTCACATCGTTCCACACCTGCATATACAGGCGGTTGTCGGTGTTGCGGTCAAGCAGACCTATGAGCACGCGGCTGTCCGCATAGAGGTTGCCGTCCAGCACCGTGCCTCCCTTTTCCGCCGAGAAGAGATAGATTTCCGCCCAGTCGTTGTACCAGCCGACGGGCAACGGAGTTCCGTCGATGTCGATGTACCACCTGCTCGGCAACGGAGTTCCGTCGATGTCGATGGGTTTTGTGTGCCCCGTCAACGAGGATTCTAATGTGCTCGCCTGCACTTCGCCGTAGACCCGGTCGCACAGGACGGCATTGTACATTCCCGCCACGCCATCGGTGACTATCTCTCCGCTTTGATCCCTCACATACTGCCCGGGAATTGTTTCGGGGTAACCGCCGTACGAGCCGTATTCCTCGAGCTCCTTGTAGACCTTATTGTAAGCGCCTTCGCTCGTGCTGAGATCGTCGATCATTTTTCCTTCGTTCAAGAAATAGGGAAGCGCGGGCTGCGAGACATATATGTCCCCGTATGCCTGCTCCGTGACTATGGTGGTGATCGGCGATTGCAGGCAGAAGACATTGTCGAAGATCTTTTTGAGCTCCTCCGCCGCCTTGTTCGTACGCGCGATGATGGCGCGTGAGGTTTCGGTGTAGCCGTTGTAGGTGGCGTGCGCTTCGATGCTGAGCTCCGTCCTCTCCGCGTTTGCGTAGCGGACATAGAGGTCGCAATCGCCCAGATATGTGGCAAAAAATCCCGCCGTCGCGAGGTTGACGCTGGTGACATTCCCGTCGGCGTCCGTCGTCGCGGTCCCGCCGCCGGAGGAGCCCACCAGAACCCTCACGGTGGTGATGTCGATCTTGCTGTTCTTCCCCTGTTCTTTGACTATCTCGCTGTTCAAAGAATCCAGCAGCTTGCCGAACAGAGTGGGCTTGCTGGTGATGAGGGTGTAGAAGTTTTCAACGCTGGAAGTCGCTGTGTAGTAAGCCTGTTGTTTGCAGAGTTTGGCGTAGGAGTACTCATAAGAGCGCATGGCAATGGTGGTGAACAGAGTCCCCATGATCGCAAGCACGGTCATGGACACCAGCACCATGGCGAGTGACGCTCCTCTCCTGAACCTCCTCTTGAGATAACAACGCTTCTTCATGCTTTCTCCCTTGCCGCTTATGCGGCGCAAGTCACCGTTGAATGTTCGTTTTCGTGCGATAAACCTGCTTTTTTGTCAATTTGTCGCTTTCGCTCACGCCACGACAACCGTGGCGCTGTCCAGTGCGGCGTCACATCCGGGCAGTGCGGACTTGAACCAGCCCTCCTCCTTGTCGCCCACCGCGCGCACCGCGACGGTGTACTCGCCGGGGTTGAGGAATCGGGGGCTGAAAGTGTAGGTATAGCTCTCCGCGCCCGTGTCGTCCATGCCGATGCTCTCGATGAGTTGCCATGTGTCGTCCGACGACAAGAAGTAGAACTCGTATTCGACCGCGTTTTCGACGGCGGCAAAGGTGACGGACGCGCCCTCCGCGGCGGTGATGTCCACGCTGTCGAGGAGCGCGGGCACATCGGCTGCCGTCCTGGACGCCGCCATGTAGTACATCAGGGTGAAGTTGCCCGTCGCGACGGGTTCCGTCACGGGTTCGACGGGTTCGCCCGTACCGTCGTCGGTGCCGTCGTCGACGGTTCTCTCGGAATACTGTATGCTGAGTGAGCTCAGGGTGTAGAACTCACTCTCGTTCACCGCGTCGATGAACGCCTTGATCTCATCGGGGGAGCAGGTATATGCCGTGGGGCAGGTCGCGTACGCGATGTAGTAGTTGCCGCTGTACTCGCCGTAAGCGCCTGTGAGGCGCTCCTCGTTTATGCTCCAGCTCGTGGTGGAGTAGCCGGTGATGCCGCATTCGTCGAGGAAGGCGACAATCATTCTTTCGAGGGCGACTTTGCCGATCCGGTCGGGCAGAATCCCGCCGCCGTTTTCGATGCGGTACTTCTCGGAGTAATAGTAGTCGAGCAGCTTGTCGTACTCCTCGTCGAGCGCGCCTATGTTGATGGACGCAATCTGCGCCTGGAGCTGTGCAAGCTCCTGTTGTTTCTGTGTGACCTGCCCTGCGAGGTCGTCCGCCTCCTCGTTGGCGGGCATGACGCCGTAGAGGTACATCATACCCACGAAAAGTATGACGGCAAGCACTCCGAGCAAAATCTTATCTCTTGTTGTGAATGTCATGCTGCAAGTGCCTCCCAGTTGATTTTGAAATCCAACGAGAACGCGATTGTGGCATCGGGTTCGGTCGGAGCGGGCGGCAGGCCCGAGTAGTTCAATTCGACATCGGAGAAGTACTCCTTGTTGAGGTCGATGAGCCCGTCAAGCGCGGGGAGGTCGGCAATGCGGTTGCCCGCGAGGTAGTCCACGAAGTCCCAGACCGCCGCATAAGTGGAGGCGGAACAGGAGAGCATGACCTTGTCCGCGGAAAGGGAAAGCTGCGTGATGTCGACATCGAACACATTGTCGGCGACATCGTCCGCGTCGTATCCTGCGTCCGTCTCGTTCTCCTCGTCGGTGAGCATGAGGATGTCGATGAGCTTGCTGCTCATGGATGCGCCCACCAGCGCGTACTGTTCGGGAGAAATCTCCGCGATGACCTCGGCTATGTCGCTCTCGTATTGGGCTTTCAGGGCGTTGTAGCGCGCCTGCAGCTGCGAGAGCGTGCTCGACTGCCCGAGCTTGGAATCCAGGTCGTCGATGAGCGCCTGGTTGTTTTTCACCTCGAGTTTCGCGTCCACGAAGAGAAAGACCATGAGCGCGACGATTGCCAGGACGCCGACGCCGATGAGGATGAGCATATTGGACGAGCTCTTCTTCTTGGTCGCCTGCGTGAGGCTGTAAAGCAGGTTGATATCTTTACGCATCATACTCATCCCTCCCTTATGAGTCCGCCGATTGTGCAGAAGAATTCGTTGTAGTCGTCATCGGAAATGCTGTCGACATTGTCGGGGACGGTGACCCCCGACACGGTCGCGCCGAGCTTCTCGGACACGGATTTGCGCATGAGCTCCAGCTTCTCGTTGGTGCCTGCGACGATGACATTGGTGCACTCGAAGTCGGGGTACTGTTTCTTGAACACCTCGACCGCGCTGCGCAGGGTGTTGGTGATGTCGTTGACGAAGTAGGTGCGCTCGCTCTTGAAGCGCATGGTGTCCAGCGACACGACGCTCTTGGAGATGCAGTACTTGAACTGTCCGTCGATGACGAGGCTGACCACCACCACGCTGTCGCGGAGCTCCGCAAAGACGAAGCTGTCGGGGAAAGACGCCGCGGTGTGACGGAGCATTTTTGCGGTGCAGTTCTGCCCCACATCCACGGACACCAGCCTGAACATCAGGTTTTTGCACAGCTTCTGGATGTCGGCGAGGATGACATTGTCGACATAGGTGACCATGATGCGCGTCTGTTTTTCGCCGTCGACCTTCTTTTCCAGCTCGATGTAGTCGACGGTGTTGCCGTTGGCGAGCTTCTCGTCGCTGAAAATCTCGTTCTTGATGAGCGCGATTGTCTTTTTGCGGTTGAGCGTGGGCACGACCATCTCCTTGAAGGGGATGTTGATGTTGTCGAGCACGACGCGAATTTTCTTGTTCTTGAAATCCTCGCCGAGGTCGTGCAGGCCGTTCGTGACGACTGCCTCCAGCTTTTCGTAACCCTTGTCGTCCGGGGCGTCGAGGTAATCGCTGGGCATGGCGACTGAATAGAGGCTGTTGATGATGAACTTACGCCTCGTGTACGCGCCTTCCAGAATCTTGACCGTATCTCCGCTTATGTGAAGTATATACATATACCCTCCCTAACCGATGGACTGATAGAGCGTGAGCATCGGCATCATGACTGCGATGAGGACGAAACCGATGACCACCGCCATAAACATCAGCATGACAGGCGAAATCAGGCTGATTAAGCGTTTGAGGGCGCCTTGCGCTTCCTCTTCGAAATAGTTTGCCGTCTGAATGAGGATGTCGTCGAGGGTGCCCGATTGCTCGCCGACGAAGATCATCGTCATGAGCATGGTGTCGAACGACGAAACGATGGAGAACGCCTCCGCGATGGAACTGCCCTTCCTGATGGCGATGACCGCTTCCCTGACCTGCATCTCGATGTACTTGTTGCCGAGGATCTCGCCGCTCATGGAAATGGCGTCCAGGAGGGGGATGCCGGTCGCGTAGAGCGTGGAGAGCGAGCGGGCGAAAGTCGCGGTGTAAAGCATCTTGCGGAGCTTGCCTATGACGGGGATTTTGGTTGCCATCCTGCCCGTCAGGAGCGAGACGGCGGGAATGCGTTTGATGATGGGGATGCACACGATGAGCGCGAGCACCACCACTATGACGACAAACCACTGGTTGACGACGAAATCCTTGAGCCCGAGCAGGATCTGCGTGGGGAGAGGCATCGCCGTGCCCTCGGGTATCATCTCCGCCATCCTGGGCAGGACGACGACGGACATCAGCACCACGACCAGCAGGCATATCACGATGAGCACTATGGGATAAGTCATCGCGCTCTTTATCTGGTTGCGCTGTTTGTGCTCTTTCTCGAAGTAGTCCGCGAGCGTGAGGAGCGATTCGTCGATTTTGCCGTTGAGCTCGCCGGACTTCACCATGCTGACATAAAGCGACGGGAAAGTGTTGTCCAGATTCTGCATGGCGGAAGCCAGAGATTCGCCCTTCTGAATCTCCTCGTAAAGCCGCGCCTCGACGGCTTTGAGATTTTTCTTGTTCTTCTCGGTGCGCTCGTAAAGCATCTTGAGGCTGAGACTGAGGTCCAGCCCCGAGGAAAGCATGGAAGAGAGCTGACGGCTGAAAGCGATGAGTTCCGCTATCTTGAGCGGCTTGTACTTCATCTCCTTCGCCTTGTTGACGATTCGGCTCTCGTAACAACGCATTCCCTGCTCATGGAGAATGTCGCGGAACGCCTTTTCGTCGGCGGCTATTACCGTACCCTTCACAAACTTCCCGTAAGAGTCGTACGCTTTGTAACTGTATTTTTGCAAAGCTCTCCCTCCCTTGACATAGAAATATTGTAACACGCCATTTCGGCGGGCGCAATGCCTATATACACACAATGGGTCATTATTAAAAGGTTGCACGGCGGTGTGTCGGGTTAACACGACACGCGTCTCGTTTTGTCTTAATTATTGTCTGTTGTGAGGCGGCAGGCGTTGACAAACTCTTCTTTTTCATATAGAGTGGTAAGGACATAGACGCGTCGCGCGGGCGTTTCCGCGGGCGCTTTTGGAGAGTGTAAGTGGGAGTTATGGAAAAGGTCAAAAAATCCGAAAAAAAGTCATCCAAAGATTTTGAATTCGCAGTGGGCAAGGACCCGACGAAAGTGCGTGTGGTGAAGATTCTCCTCATCGTGTTCCTCGCGCTCGCCTTCGCGGTCAGCCTGCTCACGATCAACCTCACTGCGTCGGCAAACGCCCACAGCGGGCTTTTCTTCGTGGGCAAGGAGTACAGCGTTCAGCTCTACAACTACAGCACGGGTCTTGCCGAAAAAACGGGTGCGGTCATCACCAAGACGGACGACTTCACCACAGGCGATGTGGTCGGCGTGCTCTTCCTGAGCTCCGAGGGCTCCGTCGAGGTCTGCCTCAAGACCGTCGAAACGGTCAACACGGCGGACGGCGAAGTCACCTTCCGCGGCGAAAACGAGGTCTTCGACATCAACCGCGTCATCGGCGTGTACAAGTCCGACATCGATTCCGCCTTCGTGCTCGCCCTCATCAGCGACCCCGTCATCATGGTGCTCATAACCCTGGTGTTCATCGTGCTCGCGGTCATCACCGCGCTCATCTACTTCCTCATCTCCCCCCGCGGAGCAAAGAAGTTCGAAAAGAAGGACGAGAGCGGCGAGAAGGCGGCGCCCGTCGTGGCGTTCTCCACCGACAACGCCTCGCTTTTGATGAAATATCTCTCCTCCGACGACAACATCGCGCCCCTCGAACAGGACGACAATGTCCTGCCGGGCTCCGTCAACACCAACTACTACGGCTCGGTGCGCCTCCACGACGGCGAGGTCTACGCCGTGGTAAAGAAGTACACCGAGGTCGTCCCCTCCCTCGAGGAGTTCGGCGCGTCGGACATGGACATCATCAAGATGAATATGGTCGGCAACTCGGAGTTCGAGAACCTCATCCTTCTCCCTCACAAGGAAAAGACGATGACCATGCAGGAGGTCATCGACTTCATCGCGTCGCTGCCCGGCGTGTACTGCATCAAGAAGCGCGGCACGCTGAACTGGGTGTACAAGTACAAGTCCAAGACAATCCTCATCGTCAAGGAGAACGACGACCACAACGGCTTCAAGGTTTCGGCGAAGGTCTACCCCGACGCGGCGTACAAGCTCAACATCATCTACAAAGCGCTCGAGGACAGCACCTTCCCCATCGGCCCGTTCTGGTATATGTTCAACAACCTCCGCAATCTGCCCGGTAATGTCATAAAGTGGCTCATCACGGAGTCGTACAGGATTTCCAAATGGCAGCAAATCCGCGCGGACATCCTGCGCGACACGCCGCCCCTCGAGAACTACGGCTACGATGTTGCGGAAATCCGCTCCAAGATACTTTCCGGCACCCGCATCGCGGACTACAACAAGTTCACCATCATCACCCAGCAGGTGACCGACGAGAGCAAGTATTCCACCGTGCTGGAGACCGGCTTCGACGGGCTGGATGTCGAGCCCTTCACCAAGGAGTTCACCATGCTCGTGCCCCACACGGACAACCTCATGTTCAGCATGCTCTCCAAGAAGAACGCGAGCGAGGCGCTCCTCACCTCCTTCTGCAACGAGATGGACGCGATGTGCGAGGAGACCGCACAGGCTCCCGCGGGCGACCCGGCGAACGAGATGACGAGAATCGTGAGGCGCACCGCCACCGTCAAGAAAAAGAAAAAGTGATTTCAACCGCTTTGAAAACCGCGCGGAAACGCGCGGTTTTGTTTTGCCGTCGAAGGCGCGGTTTCGGGGGTATTTTGCAAATCCCGCCCGCGAATTTCGTTTTTCGCCATCTTTCCGCACCCTTTTGACGCTCGTTCCCCATCCGTTTCTCGCCCGCAAAAGTGAGCGCGGCAACCGGCATTTCCCTCTCCTCCGCTCCGTCCTCGTTTTGCTTTCGCTTCGACGGCTTTCGCGCTTTTTTGCCCTTTCCCGCCGCCCTTCGCCCGCGTACGCGCGAAACATTATCTTTGCGCCCGCGCCGGCGCGAGCGCTCCCGACACGCGTACGCGCAACTTTATTGCCCAAACCGTTTACATTTCGCGGAGGGTGAATTATAATACCGACGACAAGGAGAATCGTATGAATTACGCCAGAAAGACAAAAATCATTGCCACGATGGGCCCCTCCTGCGCGGATAAATCAGTGCTCCGCGACATGGTGAATGCGGGCATGAATGTGGCGCGTTTCAATATGAGTCACTCCACCCACGAGGAGCACGCAAAGCGCATCGCCCTCGTCAAGGAGATACGCAAGGAGCTCTCCGTGCCGGTCGCGCTGATGCTCGATACCAGAGGCCCCGAAATCCGCCTCGGCAAGTTCGTAGGCGACAGCGTCGAGGTCGCGACGGGCGACACTTTCAGGCTGGTCAACACCCCCGTCGACGGCAACTCCTCGGAGGCAAGCGTCACCTGCCCCGACTTCTACAAGATGGTTGAGCCCGGCAACATCCTGCTCATCAACGACGGACTCACCAAAATGAAAGTCAAAAAGGTCGAGGACACCACGGTCGTGCTCGAGGTCCTCATCGGCGGCACGCTCTCCAACCACAAGAGCATCAATGTGGTGGGCGTGCACCTCAATATGCCCTATCTCAGCGAGCAGGACAAAAAGGACATCCTCTTCGGCATCGAACAGGATGTGGACTACATCGCCGCGTCGTTCGTGTCGTGCGCGGACGATATGCGCGTGCTCAAGAACTTCCTGCTCCAGCACGGCGGCGAGAACATCGAAATCATAGCCAAAATCGAGTCGCAGACCGCAATCGACAACATCGACGACATCATCGCCGTCGTGGATGGCATCATGGTTGCGCGCGGCGACCTCGGCGTGGAAGTGCCCATGGAGGCGCTGCCCTCCCTGCAAAAGACGCTCATCAAGAAGGCGCGCGCGGCAAACAAGCGCGTCATCACCGCGACCGAGATGCTGGAGAGCATGATAGTCAAGCCTCGCCCCACCCGCGCGGAAACCTCCGATGTGGCAAACGCCGTCTACGACGGAACGGGCGCGGTCATGCTTTCGGGCGAAACCGCGGCGGGCAGCTACCCCGTGCAGGCGGTCAAGGCGATGTCCGACATCGCCGCCTACACCGAGCAGGCAATCCACTACCGCAAGCGTTTCGTCATCGGCGACTTCGAAATCGACACCATCCCCGACGCGGTGTGCGCGTCCGCAGTCAAATCCTCGTACGACCTCGACTGCGATGCCATAGTCGTCGCGACGCGCAGCGGCAGGACGGC
>USEV01000016.1 GCA_900553825.1 uncultured Eubacteriales bacterium | reverse complement strand
CCTCTCCGTCTCGTGGGCTCGGAGATGTGTATAAGAGACAGGGTCCCGCTTTGTCTTGTTTTGTTTCGCTCGCGCGTTTCCCGTGCCCCGTTTCCGTCCGCGCGGAAGCGGCGGCGGGTGCGGGGCGGGGCTCAGAACATCAGCGAGAGGACAAGCCCGCCGAGCGCGGCAAAGAGGGTGGGCAGGGTGATGAACACGCCCTTCTTGACAAAGTCCTTGAAGCGGAAGTTGACCTTCTTGTGCTTGACGATGGACAGCCACATCATCGCCGACATCGACGCCACGGGGGTGAACAGCGAGCCCATGTTGGAGCCTATCACCGTTGCGAACACGGCGGGCATGAGGTTTGCCTCCGAGACGGAGGAGAGTATGCCCACGAAGAACATGCTCATGGGCAGGTTGTTCATGAGGTTGCTTGCGCCCGCCGACAGCGCGCCGAAGGATACGAGGGAATCGGCGTTGTCGAAGACGGACGCGATTGCCTCCGTCACGCCCGTGTTCATGAGCCCCAGCACCACCACGAACATGGAGAGCAGAAAGGGCACCAGGTGCCACGGCATGCGCATCGCCGTCTTTTTGAGCGGGTGCAGGGACTGCCTTTTTGCGAGCAGGCAAATCACCGCGCCGAGCATGACCGCACCCGCGGAGGCGAGGCACACAATCCACATCTCCAGCCCGACATACGACGAGATGACGAGCAGTGCGGTGCACACTCCCATGCCGACCACGCCCACGATGAGCGCGGGCTTGTTGCGGATGTTGATTTCCAGCTCGCTCGCCTGCAGGGGTTCCCTGAGGTCCTTGCGGAAGATGAGGAGCAACAGCGAAAAGGAGACTATCGCCGCAAACACCGTGGGCAGTGCCATTTTTGCGACATAGTCCATGAATCCAACGCCGAAGTAGGTGGCTATGTAGACATTGGTGGTGTTGCCGATTATCAGGAACATACTCCAGGTGTTCGCCGCCACATATTCCATGAAGACATAGGGCACGGGGTTGATGTTGCTGTTTTTGGCGAAGTAGCAGATGAAGGGAGTGAAGGTCAGGACTATCGTGCTGTTCGAGGTGAAGATGGTCACTAGCGAGATTATGAGGTAGAGCAGCACGAAGAGCTTGAGCTGGCTGGTGCCCGCGTGCTTCATGACCTTTGTCGCGAGATACTTGAAAAAGCCGACCTTGTCGAGGTAGACGCTCATTGCGCTCATGGAGAGGAAGATGGCGAGTGTCTTCAAGGGGTTCATGTCGGAGTCGCCGAAGAACTGGCCAGACACCTGAGAAAGGGGGACGGTGTTTGTCGCGACAAGCACGACGGCGCACACGAACGGCACCACCCAGTAGAGGCGAATCCTGAACTTTCCGAGGTGCGCTTTTGCGCCGAACGCGGTCCCGAGCATGACGCTCAGACACGACAGGGCAAGCATTGAAATCGAAAGAGCCATACGCGCGCACCTCCATAATGTTTTGGGACGACACATAATACACTACAAACGGGGCAAAATCAACCACTTCCGCCGAAAATGTAAAAAAATTGTAAAAAATATGCGCCCTTACACCCGTTTTTCAGATTGATGTTGACAAAGCGGGGAGGTAAAAATAGAATAAACCGTGTGCGGTCCGCGACGCCGCACCGCCCGGGCGACACCGGGTAAACACGCAAATTTCGCTCGTGAAGGGGGAGAGCAAGTGAAAATCGCCGCACTGGTCTTGTTCTTGGTCACCTATGTTCTGTTGCTGGCGTTGCCGAAGTGGAGGGCATACATCGCCATTTTCACGGGCTTCCTTTTCATGTGCATCGGCATACTTCCCTGGGGCGATTTCGCCACCGCAATCGACTGGAATGTCCTCATGATAATCGCGGGCACCATGGGCATCGTCGCGCTGTTCATCGAGTCGAAAATGCCCGCGCTTCTTGCGGACCTTCTCATCTCCAAGATGCCCAACATCAAATGGGCGACAATCGCGCTCTCGCTGTTTGCGGGGCTCGTTTCCGCGTTCGTCGACAATGTCGCGACCGTGCTCATGATTGCCCCCATAATGCTGAGCCTCGCAAAGAAGCTCGAAGTCTCTCCCGTGCCGGGCATAATAGCCATCGCCGTGTCCTCCAACCTGCAGGGCGCCGCGACGCTCGTCGGCGACACGACTTCCATCATGCTGGGCAGCGAGACGGGCATGACATTCATCGACTTCTTCGTCATGGACGGCAAGCTCGGTATGTTCTGGATCGTCCAGATTGCCGCCCTCGCCGCCACGGCGTATCTGCTCATCGTATTCCGCAAGGATACCGCCAAAATCGAGCACAACGAGCGCACCGAGGTCACGGACTTCTTCCCCACCTTCCTGCTCATCGCCATGCTCGCGCTGTTGATCGGCGTGTCGTTCATTCAGGACAAGCCCGATGTCACGCCCGGCATCATCTGCCTCGGGCTCATGGTCGTCGGCATCGTCTACACCATCATTCGCCGCAAGAACTTCTCCGGGCTCAAGAACACGCTCAAGGAAATCGACTTCAAGACCCTGCTCCTGCTCACGGGCATCTTCCTCATCATCGGCGGGCTGGAATCCGTCGGCATCATCGACGACATAGCCGACATCCTCGTCCGCGCAAGCGGCGGCAACCTCTTTGCGCTCTATTCGCTCCTGGTGTGGGTGTCCGTGCTCGTCTCCGCATTCATCGACAACATCCCGTATGTCGCCACCATGCTCCCCGTCATAGCGGGGATTGCCGCAAGCACGGGCATGGATTCGGGTGCCGCCATGGTGCTTTATCTCGGTTTGCTCTCGGGCGCGACGCTGGGCGGCAACCTCACCCCCATCGGCGCCTCGGCAAACATCACCGCAACCGGCATACTCCGCAAGGAGGGCTACGAGGTCAAGACATTGCAGTACATGAAAATCAGCGTGCCGTTCACGCTCATCGCCGTGCTCGTGGGCTACGGGCTGTTGTGGGCGGTGTACGCCTGACGCCCGAGGAAGGCGCGTGCCGAAAGAGGCACACGCCAACCGAAATCGGTCATACGCAAAAAAAACGCCCTGCAACTGCAGGGCGTTCGATTTTGTCTTGTGCGGGTCACTTCGTGCCGAAGAGCCTGTCGCCCGCGTCACCGAGGCCGGGCAGGATGTAGCCGTGCTCGTTGAGTTGACGGTCGAGAGTGGAGACGAACACCTCGACATCGGGGTGAGCCTTTGCCACGGTTTCGACGCCGACGGGAGCGGCTATGATGCTCATGAGCATGATGCGCTTGCATCCGCGCGCCTTGAGGAAGCCGATTGCGGCAGACGCGCTGCCGCCCGTTGCGAGCATGGGGTCGAGCAGGATTGCGACGCTGTTTTCAATGCCCTCGGGGAGCTTGCAGTAGTACTCGTGCGGCTCGAGGGTCTCCTCGTCGCGGTAGAGTCCGATGTGTCCGACGCGCGCGGTCGGGAACAGGGAGTGCACCCCGTTCACCATGCCCAGCCCCGCACGGAGGATGGGCACGACGGCGACCGCGTTGTCCGCCACCATGGTCTGTTCGGTGAGCTCGAGGGGAGTCTGCACCATGACCTTTTTCGTCGGCACATTCTTGAAGCTCTCGTACACCATGAGCGTGGTGATTTCCTCCACCAGTTCACGGAATTGCTTCATCCCCGTGTTCACATCGCGCAGGATTGCTATCTTGTGACGGATGAGGGGATGGTCGAGAATTGTCACATTGGGGAAGTTTTCCATATACACGCCTCTCATTCCTTTTCGGTTCCCGCGGCTTCCGCGGCTTCCGCTTCGTTTGCCGCCACGGCGTCGAGGTCCTCGACGGGGGTCCCTTCTTCGGGCTGTTCGGTGGGGAGATAGTCCTCCGCCCCTGCACCGAGGGGCACCGTCGCTTCGACTGCCGCCGCAGGCAGGCTGTCGCCGCTTGCGGGTTCCTCGTTGCCGTCGGGGTCCTGACCGAGCTTGCCCTTTTCGATCTTGTTGAGCACCGCATAGGTCACGATGCCGAGGATGAGCGCGGTCGCGATGGAAGTGATGGTGATGTACTTGGTGACATAGCCGTCGTCCGCCACGGCGTAAGGAATCTGAACCGCAAGCCCGCCGATACCCGAGATGAGGATTGCGCTGACGACGAAGAGGTTCTTGTTCTCGCCGAGGTCGATGTCCTTGAACATCTTGAGACCGCTGACCGCGATGAAGCCGTAGAGGGTGAGGCACACGCCGCCCATGACTGCGGAAGGTATGGTCTGCAGAAGCGCCATGACGGGGGAGAGGAAGGAGAGCACGATGCACATGCACGCCGTCACGAAGATGGTGCGCACGGACGCGTTGCCCGTGATTGCGACGCAACCGACGGACTCGCCGTAAGTGGTGTTGGGGCAGATGCCGAACACGGTGCCTGCGATGGAGCCGACGCCGTCGCCGAGCAGGGTGCGCTTGAGTCCGGGTTCACCCTCGACGAGGTCGCGGTTGATGATGGAGCTCAGGTTCTTGTGGTCGGCGATGTGTTCGGCAAACACGACGAGGGCGACGGGGATGAACGCCAGCGCGACTTCCGCCACACCGTGTCCGTTCAGCAGCGTTGCGCCGTCGATTGCGGCTTCGCCGTTGATGATTTCCTTTATGCCTTCGATGAGCGCGAAGTCGGGGTAGTTGAGGAATGCTGTCACGCCGACGAAGGAGCCGTCCGCATTGACGAAGTTGTTGACGATGACATCGAAGTTGACTATCTTGAGATAGTCCACATCGAAGCCGTAGCCGAACGCGGAGAAGATTGCCGCCAGCGCATAGCCGGCGCCGATGCCGATGATGAAGGGGATGAGCTTCAGGGACTTTTTCTTCTTCTGGGTGGAGCACACGACGACGGTGAAGAAGGTCACGAGGCCGCAGAGAAGAGCGATGAGGTTATATCCGCCGTTGACGGGGTCGGCATTCGCCTTGACGATGTCGCCCATTGCGCTGCCCGCGAGGGAAAGACCGATGAGTGCGACGGTGGGTCCGATGATGACGGGAGGCATGAGCTTGCTCACCCATTTCGTGCCCGCGAAGTGAATGACCACCGCTATGACGACATACACGACGCCTGCGAAAATCGCGCCGACGATGATGCCCAGATACCCGAACGCCGCCGCGCCGATGAGCGAATTGATGAACGCGAACGAGCTGCCGAGGAAGACGGGGCTCTTGAAGCGTGTGAAGAGCAGGTAGACCATCGTGCCGATGCCGGCGCCGAGGATTGCGGCGGGGATCTGCGCGGGCAGACCGATGATGGTCGGCACCGCGATTGTCGCCGCGAGAATTGCGAGCAGCTGCTGAGTCGCAAGGACAAGCAGTTTGCCGAACGGCGGCTTGTCGTGAATGTCGTAGACGAGTTTCATTTGTATATCCTCCTATTTGTTCTCAAAGGCGGTGAGGGGAGAGCGGGCGAAAAAAAACGCCCCACAAGGGACGCTTCAAAAGCCGGTTATCCGAGGGTTGCGGAAACAAGCGCACCGAATGCAACGGTAATCTCCGTCTTCAAACCCCTCATTCTCTCCTCCGCGGGAGCGCGTGTCCGCTCCCAAGCATTTTTCAAATTATATCACAGGGTCATGAAATTGACAAGGAATTTTCCTCACTAAACGGCGGTGAAAATTTTTGCGTGCGCCGCACTCCTTCCGCACGGGCAGGAGGACGGAAACGCACCGTCGCGAACCCGCTTCAGCGCGGAGCGTCGCAGGGCGTGTTCAGTATGCGAATAACCTCCGTCGGGTCGAAATCGGGCACATATTCCTCCGTCGCGCTGTCCAACTCCTGCGAAAAGCCGTTTTCGAGCCCCGCCGAGAAAAAGGCGTCAATCGCCGCCCGGTATTCCTCCTCCGTCAGCCTCCTCCCGAGCACGGGGTGCGACATGACGGCGGGGGTGGGGAAGTATTGTCCCATCACGCTCACGAAGAGCGTCCCGTCGATGGCGGCAATCGCCCGCATGACGCCCTCGGTGTTCTCCACCGCGGCGGGCAGGACGAGGTGCCTCACGCACACTCCTTTTTTCATCATTCCCCGCCCGTCGAAGATGTCCTCGGGCTGTTGCCTGCGCATCTCCGCAAGCGCGGCGCGGGCACGCTCAAAGTAGTTTCGGGCACGGGAGTATTCCCGCGCCAGAGCGTCGTCGGAGTACTTGAAATCGGGCAGCCAGATGTCCACCGCGCCCTCCGCTTTTTTCAATGCTTCGACGGGCTCGCAACCGTTGCTGTTCCACACAATCGGCAGTTCAGAGTGCGTTTTGAACTCTTTAAGCACGGGAATCAGTCGTTCGAGCCAGGGCGACGGGGTGACGAGATTTATGTTTTCCGCCCCCGCGTTTTCGAGGTGGAAAAAGAGTTTCAGAAGCTCGTCGTCGCTCACCGTCACGCCCTTTCCGTGACGGGAAATCTCGTAGTTCTGGCAAAAGACGCACGCGATGTCACAGCCGCAGAAAAACACCGTTCCGCTGCCTCGCTCGCCGGAGATGAAGGGCTCCTCGTAACGGTGCAATCCCACCCTCGCGACCCTGAATGTCCGTCTTTGACTTTCCATGTCACAAGTATGCGCTCTCTTTCGGCGGTTGTCAACGCGCAAAACGCCGCGGACACTTCGCCCACCTCCCTTTACACGGGGGGAGTTTTGTAGTATAATCGTTGAGTCGGAGCGCGCGTCGGCGCGCGTATCTATTTGTTTTAGGAGGAAACCATGGCAACAGTCGGCACAATTTCCCGTGGCATAAAGGCGCCCATCATCAAAAAGGGCGACGACCTCGCGTCCATAGTCGTGGACAGCCTGCTCGCGGCAGCAAACGACCCCGTGACCGGGTTCGCCGTTCAGGACAGGGATGTCCTCGCGGTCACCGAGGCGGTGGTCGCGCGCGCTCAGGGCAACTACGCCACCGTGGACCAGATTGCGAAAGATGTCCGCGCAAAGACGGGCGGCGGCACGGTGGGTCTCATCTTCCCCATCCTCTCCCGCAACCGCTTCTCCATGTTGCTCAAAGGCATCTCCAAGGGCGTGGACAAGCTCATCGTAATGCTGAGCTATCCCTCCGACGAAGTCGGCAACCACCTCATGGATGTCGACGCGCTCGACGCGAAGGGCGTCAACCCCTACACCGATGTCTTCACCGAGAAGCAGGTCTACGAGGTCTTCGGCGAGGTCAAGCACCCCTTCACGGGCATGGATTACATACAGCTTTACAAGGAGATGGCGGGCGAGGGCACCGAGATTTTCCTCGCGAACCGCCCGCAGGAAATTCTGAAGCACACTTCGGTGGTCATCAACGCCGACATCCACACCCGCTTCCGCACCAAGCGGTTGCTCCTCGAGGCGGGCGCAAAAAAGGTCGTGTCGCTGGACGAGATTCTCTCCGCCCCCGTTGACGGCAGCGGCTACAACCCCGATTTCGGCATCCTCGGCTCCAACCTCGCAACCGACGATTCCGTCAAGCTCTTCCCGCGCGACTGCGACAAGTTCGTGGACAGGGTGCAGAAGATGCTCCTGGAAAAGACGGGCAAAAAGGTCGAGGTCATGGTGTACGGCGACGGCGCGTTCAAGGACCCCGTCGGCAAAATCTGGGAGCTCGCCGACCCCGTGGTCTCTCCCGCATACACTTCGGGGCTCGTCGGCACCCCCAACGAGCTCAAGCTCAAGTATCTTGCCGACAACGCCATCGGCGACCTCCGCGGCGACGAGGCAAAGGCCGCAATCCAGAACATGATCAAGAACAAGCCAACCTCGCTCTTTGCGTCGCAGGCGTCGCAGGGCACGACCCCGCGCAGGCTGACGGACCTCCTCGGTTCGCTTGCCGACCTCACCTCCGGCTCGGGAGACAAGGGCACGCCCATAATCTACATTCAGAACTACTTCTCCAACTACGCCGACTGACGCACGGCACAAAGCGGCGCACGGCACAAAGCGGAACAGGATTTCCCCGCCCGACACGGGCGGGGATTTTTTTCGCCGTCATACGACACGATAGCCCATAATTCCGCCCCGAACGGAGAGAATAACTCTCCCGCACGGGGTATTTTGTTTTTATGTTCGGTGCGACGGTGACGAAAAAACGGGACGCGCGCGCAAATCCGCGGGCGCAGTTTGCGGCACGCAGAAAAAGGCGCGCGCGGAAGAATTATCTCCTTTCCCCCGCGAAAGCCGCGACATACGCCGTGGAATTCGCGGCGCTGTTGCTCCTCGCCTCGGTGGAGGAATTCGGGGGCGCGCTCGCGCTGGGGCTGTTTGCCGGCCTCACTTACGCCAGGCAGAACCTCCTCGTCGTCGCGCCCATGTACGCGCTCTCCGTGGTGGCGTTCGACCCCGACCCGTGGACGGTGCTCTTCGTCGCCGTGCCCATCCTCGTCTTTGCGGGGATATATGTCGTTTTCTTCCGCCTCCGCCGCAGTGTTCACCCGCTCGCGGTGACGGCGGCGGCAGTCGTTTCCGAGCTCCCGCACGCCGTGCTTTCCGCCTTTTTCGGACACAGCGTCACCGCCTGCGTGTTGTGTGCGGTGCTCACGGGCGTCGTGGCGTTTTGCGCACAAACCGTATGTTATGCTGTGCTTTTGAGGGGTATAAAGACCAGATTCACGCCGGACGAGATGGTTGCGGGCGGATTGCTCGCCGTGGTTTTCTGCTTCGCGGCGGGCGGTGCGGAGGTGGAGGGCTTCAACTTCCTCTTTGCTCTGCACGCGCTCTTTCTGATGATTGTCCTGCGCGCGGGCACTCCCGCCGCGGTGCTCTCGTTTTCCGCGCTCGCGGGGGTCGGCGGAATGTTCGCCTTCGCCTCGCCTGACTTTCTCGCCTATTCCGTCCTGGCGGCAGCGGCGGCATACTGGGTCGCCCCCTTCGGCAGGTGGGCTTCGGCGGCAGCAACCGTCGCGGTGTACGCCGTCATGTGGCAGGTCTTTGCAATCGACGCGTCCGACTGGCAGAACATCATCGGGGTCGCGCTGGGCGCGGGAGCTTTTGCCGTGATTCCCGCGAGCCTGCTTTCGGGGCTTCCTTCCCCGCGCGCAAAGAGCGGGGTGACGGGCAGTCTCGTCAACCGCGTGCGCGGCGAGATGTCCGAGAGGCTGTATTCGGTGAGCCAGGTCTTTTACGATATGTCCGAAAATCTCTCCGACGCCGACAACGCCACGGGCGCCTACACTCCCGAGAGGCTGGCAAAGGAGGTCGCAAAGAACTATTGCGGCAGGTGCAGCGAGCGGGAGGCGTGTTTCGCCGCGCTCGGCGGCGACACATCGTCGGTGATTCTGCCCATGGCAAGCGCCGCGCTCTCGCGGGGGAAAACAACGATTCTGGACATGCCGCCCTTTGTGACGAGCAGGTGCGTCAAGATGCATAACCTCGCTTCCGTCGTCAACAGCGCGGGGCAGGCGTACGGCAAACGCATGGAGGAGGCGGGAGAGTTTGCAAAGACCAAGCGCGTGATGTCCGAGCAATTCGCGGGGGTGTCGCTCGTGCTGGATTCTCTCGCCCGCGAACTGGGCGAGCGGGTGAGCTTCTCGGAGGAGGGCGGGGACGAGCTCGCAAACGAACTTCTCCGCCACAACATCGTCGCCCGCGAGGTGGTCATGAGCGGAGAGGGAGCGGACGCGACCGTCGCGCTCACCGTCCGTGCCTCCGACGCGGACAAGCTCGTGCTCCCGAGGGTGGTGTCGCGCTTTACGGGCACGGAGCTCGAAAAGGTGTCCGTGAGCGGCAGGGGGGAGGACTGCGTCGTGCACCTGGCGGCGCGTTCCGTCTACGAGGTGGCATACGGCTCCGCCGAAAAACTGCGGCAGGGCGAGGGCGTCTCCGGCGACACGAAGAGCGTGCTGTGCCCGTCGAGGAAGCGCAGGCTGTTCGCATTGTCCGACGGCATGGGCAGCGGCGAACGCGCCGCCGACGCGAGCAAAAAGGCAATCTCCATGGTGGAGAATTTCTACAGGGCGGGCTTCGACAACGCCGTCATACTTTCGCTTGTCAACAGGCTTCTGTGTATGTCGGGCGAGGAGAGTTTTTCCTCAATCGACATCTCCGTCATAGACACGGTGACGGGCGGGCTCGACATCATCAAAATGGGCGCGGCGAGCACATTCATACGCCGCCGCGACGGCATCGAGGTCATAGCCTGCGAGGCGCCGCCCGCCGGCATACTCGAGAGGGCGAAGCCGCTCACGGGCAGACATCAGCTCTACGACGGCGACATGGTCGTCATGATGTCCGACGGGGTTTTCGACGCGCTGGACGAACAGGGAGTCGCCGAGGTCACGGAAGAGGCGGACACCTCCAACCCGCAGGTGCTTGCGGACAGGTTGTTGCAGGCGGCGTTGAGCCGCGGGGCGGAGGACGATTGCACGGTGCTGGTCATGCGGTTGTTCGCTCTCTGAAGGACGGAGGTTTCCCCGTTTGCGTGCGCACCCGTGCGCGTCCACACGCAATTTGCGGGTGGACAAACGGGTGCTTTTGTTTTATACTTGACCTATGAAAACCACAGCGGGAGAGAAATTCCGTCTGCGCGTGCCCACGGACGCGCGCATAGCGCTTGCCTTTTCGGGTGGGCGTGATTCCGTCGCGCTCGCGGATATGCTTGCGGGCGCGGGAGCGGACTTTTTCGCCGTCCATGTCGAGCACGGCATCCGCGGGGAAGACTCCCTGCGCGATGCGGATTTCGCCCGCGAATTCTGCAGGCAGCGCGGCATAGCGTTCGAGTTGCGCCGCGTGGACGCCCCCGCATTCGCCGCAGAAAAGGGTCTCACCCTGGAACAGGCGGCGCGCGAACTGCGCTACGGCGTTTTCGAGGAACTGCTCTCCGGCGGAGAGTGCGATTTCGTCGCGCTCGCGCACCACGCCGACGACCAGACGGAAACCGTGCTCATGCGCATACTGCGCGGCACGGGCATTCGCGGTCTGCGCGGCATGAACGAAGTGTCGGGGAGATATCTCCGTCCCTTGCTCTCCGTACCCCGTTCGGAGATAGATGCCTACATCGAGGCGGCACGGCTCCCCTATGTCGAAGACGCGACGAATTCCGACGAAAGCTACACGCGGAATTTTTTGCGGGCGGAGCTTGCCCGCATCAAGGAGCGTTTCCCCTCCGTCAACGAGGCGGTGGCAAGGCTTGTCCGCCATGCGTCGGAGACTGACGACCTTGTGGAATCGCTCGCGCCGCAACCGCTTGTCACGGGCGACGGGGCGAGGGTGCCCCTTTCGGCATTCGCCGTGCCCGCGCTCGCCAAGAGGACGATAGCCCGCGCGTGCTCCGCGTTGGGAGTGGAGCAGGACATCGAGGAAAAACACTACGACGCCGTCATCGCGCTTGCGGGCTCGGAGACGGGCAAGAGAGTGGAACTCTCTCACGGGCTGACCGCGCACCTGGAAAGGGACGCGGTGGTGTTCACC
>USEV01000015.1 GCA_900553825.1 uncultured Eubacteriales bacterium | reverse complement strand
TCGTCGGCAGCGTCAGATGTGTATAAGAGACAGGTGCTGCACATCATCGCATTGTACCAGAAGCTCCAGGACGACCCCAACGCCATCACGCAGCCCCACACGTTCCTGTTCGGCGCCAAGGCGGCGCCGGGGTATGCAGTGGCCAAGCGGATCATCCGCCTCATCAACTCCCTGGCGGATCAGATCGACCACGACCCTATCTGCCGCGATAAGCTGCAGGTGGTGTTTCTGGAGAACTACCGGGTCTCCCTGGCGGAGCAGCTGATGCCCGCCAGCGAGGTGAGCCAGCAGATCTCCACCGCTGGCAAGGAGGCCAGCGGCACGGGCAACATGAAGTTCATGATCAACGGAGCCCTCACCGTCGGCACCATGGACGGCGCGAATGTGGAGATTCACGAGGAAGTCGGCGACGAAAACATCTTCCTCTTCGGCTTGCTGGCAAACGAGGTGCAGGACCTCTGGCGGGCGGGCTACAACCCCACGCACTACTATCAGACCAATCAGCGCATCAAGCGCGTGATAGACGCGCTACGCCACGGCATAGCGGGCGTGAATTTCTCGGAAATCGCCGACAGCCTGACGATAGGCAGGGGCGGCACGCCGGACGGATATATGGTGCTTGCGGATTTTGACTCCTACTGCAAGGTACAGGAGAAGGTGGACGCCGCTTACCGCGACAGAGAGCGGTGGAACAGGATGTCGCTCATCAACATCGCAAAGGCGGGCTTTTTCTCGGCGGACAGGTCCGTCAAGGAATATGCGGACAAGATATGGGGTGTCCGCAAGATAAAGTAAGACTTCACGCGCCGCGGTTTCGCGGCGCGTTTTCGGCGTCCGAGGACGCAGGGGAGGCATTATGTACAATCCGCTTCTTAACAAAAAGCCCTACGGCGCATCCGTGGCGGGCGAACCCACGGAGTTCGAGTTCTTTCTTCCCTCGTCCGTGAAGGCGGACAAGGTCACCGTCGTCCTGCGGCGCGGCTCGGAGGAGTTCCGCTCCGAGCTCGCGTTCTCGCGCTTTTCGGGGGATGCGTCCGTCTACGCCGGCAGTGTGACGGCACCCGTTTCCGGGCTTTGGTACTACCGCTTCGAAAGCTCTCGAAAGGGCGTGGTCACCTACTACGGCAGGGGCAGAAACGGCTGCGCCGTTGCGGGGGAGTGGTTGCCCGAATGGCAGTTGACAGTCACGAAAAAGGATTATAAAACCCCGGATTGGGCGAAAAAGGGCGTCGTCTACCACATCTTTGCGGACAGGTTCGCAAGGAGCGGCGAGGTGAAGTTCGCAAAGCGCGGCAGGTTGCATTCCAACTGGTACGAGCTGCCCGACATCGCCGCCGAGAACGAGGACTACCGCGCCGACGACTTCTTCGGCGGCAACGCGCGCGGCATCATCGAAAAGCTGGATTATCTCGCAGGGCTCGGCGTCACGGTCATCTATCTTTCGCCCGTGTTCCTCTCCTCGAGCAACCACCGTTACGACACGGCGGACTACACCCGCATTGACGACCTCTTCGGGGGCGACGAGGGCTTCAAAGAGCTCGTCGCCGCCGTCAAGGCAAAGGGTATGCGCCTCGTGCTGGACGGGGTGTTCAACCACACGGGCGCGGACAGCGTCTACTTCAACAAGTTCGGCACTTTCCCGGGCTGGGGGGCGTATCAGAGCAAGGAATCGCCCTATTGCGACTGGTACACCTTCTACGACTATCCCGACAGCTATCACTGCTGGTGGGGCTCTACCGTGGTGCCCACCGTCAACAAGTCCGCCCCCGGGTTCAGGAAGCTGATCTGCGGCAAGGGCGGCGTCGTGGACAAGTGGACGAAGGCGGGAGTGGACGGCTGGCGGCTTGATGTCGTGGACGAGCTCCCCACGGATTTCGTCGACCTGTTGTGCGGGGCAATCCGCAGGGCGAAAAAGGACGCCGCAATCATAGGCGAGGTGTGGGAGGACGCCTCCGACAAGGTGAGCTACGGCACCTGGCGACCCTATTTCATGGGCGACGAGCTGGACGGCGTCACCAACTATCCCTTCCGTCGCGCCATTTTCGACCTCATTCTCAAAGGCGACCGCGAGGGCTTCTGCGACACGGTGACCTCGATTTGCGAGCACTATCCGAAGGAGAGCCTCGACGCCTGTTTCACCATCATCGGTTCGCACGACACGGTGCGCGCGCTTTCCGCGCTTTCCGGGCTCACTCCGCCAGTGACGCAGGAACAGCGCCGCGTATTCGGGCTTTCGGGCGGGGACTATGAGTTCGCCAGGCTTCGCCTCAAGGCGGCGGCGATTCTGCAGTACACGCTCCCCGGGGTGCCGTGCGTATATTACGGTGACGAGGCGGGGATGCAGGGTTACGAGGACCCGCTCAACCGCGGACCCTATCCGTGGGGCAGAGAGGACGACGACATCATCGGGCACTACCGCGCTCTCGGCGAGCTCCGCCGCAGGAACGCCGCCGCCCTGACGGGCAGGCTGCGCTTCGTGGGCGACGGCGAGCTCACGGTGTTCGACAGGATTTCCGACGACGGCAAGGACATCCTGCGCGTGTTCTACAACCCGTGTTTCCATTCGGTGAACCGCGAGGTCTACGGCAAGGACGCGTTCACGGGAGAGCCCGTGGATGTGCTCACCGTGCCGCCGCTTTCCGCCTGCGCGGTGGCGTATCACGCCGAGGCGTGAACCGACATGAAATTTGCGCGCGCGCCGAGATTGACTCTTTACACGGGCGCACGCGGTAATGTATAATGGGCGTAACGGGCGTTTGCCCGACAGGTAAGGAGGAAGCTATGAGCGACAACATCAACTCCGAAGGCATCGACCTCGGAGCAGAGCAGTTAGCCGCGCAAGCGGAGCAGGAACAGGTTGCCGAAGACACGCTCGGCACGCCGTCGGGCGAAGGGTCCGGCGACGGGAAGGAACTCAAACCCCTTCGGCTTGACTACAAACAAACTTTCAAAGTCGGTTTCGCGTTTGCGATAATCATGATTTTCTGGACGGCGTACGACTTTGTCGTCCCCCTTCTTCTGGAGCATGCATACGGCCTTTCCAACGCCGTCCGCGGCCTCATCATGGGACTGGACAACCTCCTCTCCCTCTTCATGCTGCCGCTCTTCGGCAAGATCTCCGACAACGCCAAGGGCAAGCTGGTCAGAAAGTGGGGCAGAAGGACGCCGTTCATCGTGTTCGGCACGCTGGCGTCGGTCATACTCATGGTGTTCGTCCCCGTTTCCACGCTCGGACAGCAGCAGAAGGCAATCAACATCGAGAACGGCATTCGCGCCCAACTCAACGACGACACCTTCATGTCGGAGCGTCTCGAGGAGTTCTGGGAGCTCGGCGGCAACTACTGCGACCGCGCGTATGTGCAGGGTGACTTCGGCAACATCGGAAGCTCCGGCGAGGGCATAACCTACGAGGAGTATCTCCGGATCCGTTACGACGCCAACTTCTCGTCCACAAAGGCAATCCTCGGAATGCTGGGTGCGGAGACCCACACCTACAACGGCGAGGAAGTCGCGCTCGATGACCCCGTCGCGGCGGGAATCTCGGGCTATGACTGGGACAACGACGGCGTCATCACCTACGGCGACATCAAGACGGGCAACGACAACTACACCAAATATGTCGAAAGCGGCATGAGCACCTACATCAGCGAGACCGTCTACAGAGAGGCGACGGACACCGCCGACGGGCACACCTCGCTTGCGGTTTACATGGTCATCCTGCTCCTGGTGCTGATTGCAATGGCGACATTCCGTTCCCCCGCAGTCGCGCTCATGCCCGATGTCACGCCCAAGCCTCTCCGCTCGCCCGCAAACGCGGTCATCAACCTCTGCGGCGGCATAGGCGGCGCAATCGCGTTTTTGATTTACACCGTCGTGCTCTTCGGCGAGAGGCTGGAGAACTATGTCATCATCTTTGCGTCCGTGGCGGCGGGAATGCTGCTGCTGCTCGCGGGCTATCTCGCGTTCGTGCGCGAAAAGAAGATGGTGGAGCGTTGCCACGAAATCTGCAAGGAATACGGCATAGAGGACGACGAGGAAGAGACGGCGGCAGTCGCCATATCTCCCGACGAATCCGTGGTGGACAGCGACGAAGTGATGGTCGCGCGTCACAGCGGCGGCAACGGGGCGGAAGCCTCCGCCGCGGAGCAACCGGTCTCGGACGAAACGCTGGAATTTGCAAAGGCAAAGATCCGCAAGCTTCGCTCGCCCAAGGAGTGGTGGGAGGCAAAGTCCAAAGAGGAACGGGCGCGGTTGAGGAGCTTCCTGCTCATACTCGCTTCCATCTTCATGTGGTTCATGGGCTACAACTCCATCTCGTCCAACCTCTCAATCTACACGACAAAAGCCCTCGGTCTCGACGCGGGCATTGCGTCCATCATCTCGGGCGTCAGCATGGGCTTCAGCGCGATAGCCTTCATCCCCGTCGGATACATGGCGGCGAAGCTCGGCAGGCGCAAGACAATCATGATAGGTCTCGGCATGGCGGTCGTCGCATTCGTGCTGGTGTTCGCCTGCGTGTACCCCAACTCCAATGCCGCAATCCCCGCCGCGCTGTTCGCGCTGTTCTATCTGATCGCGGGCTTCGGCCTCATCATCATCAATGTCAACACCCTGCCCATGGTGGTGGAGCTCTCCACCGAAGCCACGGTGGGGCAGTACACCGGCTACTACTATGTCGCGACGATGTCCGCGCAGGCAATCACGCCCATGCTCGCGGGTCTTGTCATGGACCACATCTCCAACCGCGGTCTGTTCATCTACGGCGCGATATTCGTTGCGTTGGCAATCGTGTTCATGATCTTTGTCAAGCACGGCGACAGCAAGCCCGTCGGCAAGGGCAAGAAGCTCAGCAAGGAAGAGAAGAGGCAGATTCGCCTCGAAGCGATGGGCGACGCGGATTGACGCCGACCCTCAAACGAACCCAAACGACAAAAACCCCGCTCGTTGCGAGCGGGGTTTTTCACGCTTTCTTTTACACGGCTTTCAATGACGCTTCATCGTCGGCTTCAATGACGCTTCCGTGTGGGCGCAAGCCTCGTGACGGGCGTGTTCGTGTCGGGTGTAAGCCTCGTGACGGGCGTGTTCGTGTCGGGCGAGGGCTCCGTGTCGGGCGAGGGCTCAGGTTGCCACGATGTCGTCCACGGTGATGAGCAACTGGTTTTCCGCAATCGCCATCTCGATGCACTTGTCAATCCACTCCGTGACGGGCTTCGTCTTTTTGCCCGTGCCGAAGAGTGCGATGATTTCCCGAGGCAGTTCCGAACGCAGGAGGTTGAGCCTCGTTTCGGCGGCACACTTCGCCGCCGCGATGATTTCGCCGGGGTGCACCTTGGTGAGATCGCGCGTGACTTTCACATCCGAGGGGCGGAAGGTTTCCACGGGCTTGTCCACATAAAACACCTTGCCGTCGAACTCCTGTCTGAAGGAGGCGAACTCCTCGATGTATCCGGAAAGCGCCGCGACGGCGCGTTTCGCCGTCTTGGGCACATTGAACACAACAAGCAGTTTATCAAGCAAAATCGAGCTTTCAATGGGCGATTCGGTTTCAATGACATCGCGTATGCGGGCTTTTATCTTCTCCTCGTTGACGAAGTTCAGCACATATTCCGCGCCCGCCTTGACCATGGGCTTGCAGTAGTAGCTCTTGTAGGGCACGCGGTAGCGGTTGGTGATGTCCTTGACGAGCTTTTTGCTCATCACCTTCTTTTCGGTGAGGGTGGTGATGTAGTCCTTTATCTTGGTTATCTCGCGGCGGGTGTTGTTGAAGAAGTTGACCGTCCACAGCTGATAGGTGTTCCAGCCCAGCTTCTTGAGGATCTTGGTCTGCATCGCGACGCGGTCCTTGACGCCCTTGAGTTTGCAACTGCTCTCGCTGTCGCAGATGATGGCGAGGATGTACTTGTCCTTGTTGCGCGGGTCGACGACGGCGACATCGATCTTGAAGTCGCTGACGCCGAGGTTGTAGTCGCAGAGGATGCCGCGGTCCTTGAGCTCCGCCGCGACGAGCTCGCCTATGCCGCCGCTCGTGGGGGTGATGTCGTTGAGGTTGATGGCAAGCATATCGCGTCCGCGTTCGGCGTATTCCAGGAAGGCTTTCAACCCCGCGACGCCCTTGCTGTCGGTGCGGTTGAGGTCAATCATGTTGCCCGTGATGCCGCTGAAGACCTTCATCTCGTTGCGCGCTCGGGTGACTGCGACATTGAGGCGCTTGTAGCCGCCCGCCTGGTTGATGGGCCCGAAGTTGAGCGAGAGTTTGCCCGTGGAGTCGGGGCCGTAACCGACGCTGAACAGAATGACATCGCGCTCGTCGCCCTGCACACTTTCCAGGTTCTTGACAAACAGCGGTTCCTCGCAGTCGTAGGCGACGGCGTCCAGCCCGCCCGCGTGTATGAGGCGGGAGAGCTCGTTTTCGATGTAGTTCTGTTGCGCGGTGTTGAAGGTGACGATGCCTATGCTCTGCGTGCGCAGGGCGGGGTCCTTGAGCCTCTTGATGACTTCCGCGACGAGCGCGTCGCCCTCCTTGCGGTTGCACTTGCTCCCGCCCCTCTCGTAGACGCCGTCGACATAGACGAACGACACCTTGCTGCTGAGCTCGTTGGGCGAGGGGAATGTTAGCAGAGTGTTGTCGTAGTACATCGCGTTGGAGAAGGCGATGAGGCTTTCGTGGTTGGAGCGGTAGTGCCACAGGAGGTGGTTTTCGGGCATACCGAGAGCGAGGCAGTCGTCGAGGATGCTTTCGAGGTCCTCGGTTTCGTAGTGCTCGTCGTCGCGGTAATCCGAGCTGAAGAATGTGGTCGGCGGCAGCTGTTTGGGGTCGCCGACGACGATGACATTCTTGCCGCGCACGATGCTGCCCACAGCCTTGCAGGTGGGCACCTGGGACGCCTCGTCGAAGATGACGAGGTCGAACTTGTCCATGTCGATGTCGAGGAACTGCGAAACGGATGTCGGCGACATCAGCATGCACGGACAGCACGCCTTGAGGACATTGGGTATCTGCGCGAAGAGTCCGCGCAGCGTCGTGCCCTTCATGTTGGTCTTTTCGGCGCGCATCAGGATGACGCGTTCGAGGTTGTGGTCGCCCGTCGTGTCCGCGCGGGGCAGGGAGGCGACGAGCCTGCGGTAGAGCTCCTGCCTGGTGAGCCGCTCGTATTCCTCGGTGAGTGCCTTGAACTTGTTTGCCGCCTCCTCGAGGTTGAGCCCCGAGAACTGGCAGAGCACATCGTCGAGATAGAGCTCGCTCCTTATGAAGTTGTGGTAGACGCACTTCTTGAAGCAACGCAGGATGTCCGCCGCCGAAATCTCGCCGACATCGAGGGGCTCCAGGATGAAGTCGAAGCCGCTCTGTCTGCACTTTTCCACCATCTCCTGGTATCTGCACCAGTTGGGGATGAAGTCGATGTTTTTCTGGACATTGGTGACATAGTCGATTCGCGCACCGATGTCGTCGCCGCCCTTGAAGTCGCCTGTGCGGAAAATCTCCGAGAAAGCGTCGCCCGCGCGTGCGCAGTTGTCGTACGCCGCCACGAAGAAGTCGATGTAACGGTGTCCGCCGTACTTGGTCAGCTCGATGCAGCTCTCGTTGAAGAGGTTGAGGTCGAAGTCGGCGTAGAGTTTCGCCGCGGCGGAGAACAGCTCCGCCATGGTTTGCGCGTGCTCGCCCACCGTGGCGAGGTCGGACGAAGTCATCGCAAAGAGCGAGGCGAGCTCGTCCTTGCGCTTCATCATTATGCGGCGGTTGGTCTCGCACTTTTCCAGAAATTCAAAAAACAGCGCCCTGTCCTTCTTCTCGAGGTTCTGGGGCATACACTTTCTGACGGCGCGGCTGGCGTTGCCCGTCCTCACCGCTTCGCTGAGCTCCTCAAGGGGCACCTCGTAGGGATAGGTGCCGTATTTGTCCGCATATTCCGAGGTGAGAATGCGGTGCTTTTTCTGCGCCTCGCGGAAGGAATCCAGCACGCCCTTTGCGTTCGGCACCGTCTTGCAACGCATGAAATACGCCTGCACGCAGTCCAGCTTGAGCAGCTTGCAGATGTCGTAGAGTGCGCCCAGCTTCGCGCCCGTGAGCGCGACCGTGCGCATATTGAACAGCGGCAGGAGATTCCTCGCGTACTGCCGCAGGTGTTTGAGCTCTATGAGGTAGATTTCGAGGATGCTTTCGCCGTCGCGGCGCCACTTCTCGTCATAGGTGAAGCCGCCGATGTGACGGAAGGGCGATTTTTCTATGTCGCCGCACTCCTTGGCGCGCAGGGAGAGCTCCGTGAGCACTTCCAGGTAGTTGTTGAAGGAGCTTTCGGTGAGCTTTTCGTAGAACAGGCTGTCAATGTTGAGGCAGTCCGGCGCGTCCTCGTTTGCGAAGTAGTTGAGTATCGCCTCGTAGAGCGAGAAGCCGAGGTAACGCTTGCGGTGCATCGCGTCGAGCTCCTTTTGCAGCTTCTCGAGGGGCACGGCAATCTCCGCCGCCTTTTCCTCGAGCTCGAGGGCGGGGGTGGAATCGGCGAGCGAAAGGGTGTTGATGATGTGGTTGAGCACCACATTCTTGTTCGCCTTGTTGGAGTGCAGTTCCAGGCAGAAGTCGCCGAGGCCTATGTTCTGCAGCCTGCGGTGGACGACGGAAAGCGCCGCCATCTTTTCCGCGACGAAGAGCACTCTGCGCCCGCGAACTATGTTGTTTGCGATGATGTTGGTGATGGTCTGCGACTTGCCCGTGCCGGGAGGTCCGTGCAATACGAAGCTCTTGGAGAGGCTGTCGTATATCGCGGAATACTGCGAGCTGTCCGCGGATATCGGCAGGAACATCCTGTCGTTGCCGATGTACGCCTCGTCGCTGCTGCGGTCGGAGAGGTCGAAGGCTCCCGGGGGCAATTCCAGCCTGTTGTTGATGAGCGAGCTGACGATGGGGTGCTCGCGGAAGCGGTCGGGCTTGTATTTGACATCGTGCCACAGCAGATAGTTGGCAAAGGAAAGGCTTGCGAGGAACACATTGCCCAGCACATCCCAACCCTTGAACCGCACCGTTTCGCGCTTTATTCTGGCGAGGACGGAAAGCACCGCCTGCGGCGAGTCGAGCGCGACGGTGGTCAGACCGCGCATATCGAGGTCGAATTCCTGATACAGAAATTCCAGCAGGGTGCTGTTGACGCGCAGGTCGTCGGTGTTCACTTCAACGGAGTACGACGGCGAGGCGATGCCCTTGCGGTTTATCGTGACGGGGTAGAGGAAAAGGGGCGCGAATTTCTCCTCGGAGTGCTCCTGTTCCTTCCATTTGAGGAATCCCGCCGCGAGGTAAAGCGTGAGCGTGCCCGTTTCCTCCTGTATGGAACGCTCCTTTCTGAAAAGGCGCAGCAGCACGCTTTCGTGCTCCCTGTTTTCGTAGACGGTGCGGAAGCGACGGTTCTTGTATTCGTAGAGTATGTAGTCCGCAAAAGGCTTCAGGAAGTTCACCCTGTCGAAGCCGCCCGAGAGCTTGTCCAGGCTTTCGAGGTTTTCTTTGGGCTTCTGTTCGAGGGCGAAGGTGTGCACATCGCCCATGACATTCTCGATGAAGTCCTCGAGCGACGGCACCAGCAGCTTGACCACCGTCTGCGAAACCTTGAAATTGAGCAGGGAATTGCGCATATCCATGTCGAGCAGTCGCCTTTCCCACTGCGTGACGCGGCTGATTTCCTTTTCGCCGCCGATTTCGCCGCCGTATTCGCTGAGCTGTTTGGGGGCGACATTCGCGTAGTAGTCCTTGCTCTGGCGCAGGTCGTATCCGCCCTCGCGCTTAACGCGCTCGGGCAGGGGATAGATATGCATTATGCGCGCGCGCTTGATGTCCACGATGAAGTCCACATCCGCGGCCTTGCGCAACGCATTCTGCGCTGTCTTTTCCGCCTTCTCGAACGCGATGCCGTCCAGGATGTCCTGTACGCAGACAAAGCTCAGGTCGCTCACCCCGCGCTCGGATTTCTTGCGCAGCATGTCCACATCGTCGCCGATGAGGTTGGGCAGGCACTCGTTGACGAGGAAGCACCCCGCAAACCACTTGCCGCTGATGCGCGCGATGACGGCGTTCTGCCCGTTTGCCTCCACCATTGCGGCGAGGATGAGCGCGAGCTCAAGGGGCGACGCGATGCCCGTCTCCATCGTTTCGGAGTGGTCGGATATGAAGGAATATTCGCCGTCCGTTCTGCCTTTGCCCGCCGTGAACTTCTTGTCGGCGAGGACGCTGTAGCAGGCGGCAAAGTGATTGCGGACATTGTTGCGCGTGCCGGAATATCCCACGCAGGACGAGAGCGCCCAGCCCTGCAGTTTTCTTGCGGCGAGGTTGAGCAGCTTGTTGAGCTCCTGGGTGCGCCTCACGAACGCGGCAAGACTGCCCGGGTCCTCCTCGCAGTTGCACTCGTTGAAGGCGAGAAGCTCCACGGGGAAGCGTTCCGAGGTGACGGACACGCCCTCCTCGTCCAGCACTTCCAGGACGATTTCTCCGTCCACGCGCCTGTCGAGGGCGACGAGGTAGAGAGGAGAGAGTTTGACATCGGCGTCGAATTTTGCCGTGGTGCGGCGGGGGAGACGAATCCCCGTGATCTCGGTGGGCAGCAGAAATTCCGGCTCGGAGGAAATCCTTACCGTGATGTTTTCCCTGTCCTCGTCCGAGAGGTTTTTGATGTAAAGCCTCTTGATGGGAGATATGTTGCTTGCGAGATGGAAGTAGCTGACTACTTTCGCGCAACTTGCCGTGATTTCGGCGAAACTGTTTTTGACGATTTCCTGTTGTGCCATAACTCCTCCTCACGCGATTATAACATAGCAAAAGAAATCAAGCAAGATTTACGCCCGCGCCCGCAGGCGAAAAACGGCGCGCAAACGACGACAAAAGATGTTTATGTGTCCTTTTATGACTTTTAAGTCCGCGTTGTGTCGAAAAGCGTGTCGAAAAATTTTATACCGGTATGAAGCCGTAAAGCAGAATGCCGCCCACCGCCGAGATGATTATGATTGCAATCGGGGGCAGGCGTTTTTTTCTAATTCTGACAAACGACAGCGCAAGCAGTGCGAGGAAAAGTCCTATGGCGATGTAGTCGGGCTTGAACGAGGCGGTGTCGAACACGCTGTTCATGCCGAAGAGGACGAGAATCCCGACCGTCACCGCCACCGAGACCAGAAGCCCCGTCACCGAGCCGCTCACATGGTCGAAGACCTCCTTGACCGCGGGACGGTTCATATAGCGGGTGAAGAATTTTGCTATCGCGATGATGATGATGAGAGAGGGCAGCACCACGCCCAGCGTGCACACGATTGCGCCGCCCACGCCCGCCATCTGTTGTCCGACATAGGTCGCGATGTTGACGGCAAAGGGTCCCGGGGTGCTCTCCGAGATGGCGATGAAGTCCAGCAGCACTTCCTGCGCAAGCCAGCCGTTCGCCACGATTTCCTCCATGATGAGCGGAATCATGGCGTGCCCGCCGCCTATGGTGAAAAGCCCGATTTTGAAAAATGTCCAGAAGAGTTGCAGGAATATCATTTTTCCTCCTCCTCTCCCTTGGCAGGCGGGACATTTC
>USEV01000014.1 GCA_900553825.1 uncultured Eubacteriales bacterium | reverse complement strand
GCGGGCGGTTGTTTGCGCCCGCCGCAAGCGCAAACATACTCCGACGAGGAGGAGGAGGGGGGAATGATTCTCTCGAAAAACGCGGAACGGGTCTACAAGATAACAAACTGAAATGACAAAAGGGTCGGCAACGACCCTTTCTTTTTGCGGATTTTTGTTCAGATGTTCAGCGCGGCGAAATTGAAAATCGCGGAAATGATGTAGGCAAACGCGGTGGAAACCGCGAGCATGACGCCGAATATGGCGAGGTTTTCCTTCCACGCCTTGCGGTTGCGGAACAGCACCGCAAAGCCTATCCCCGCATTCATCAGCAAGCCGCCCACGGCGGCTCCGAAGCCCAGCCCGCCCATGAGATACAGGTCGCTTATCACCACCGAGGAAGCGCAGTTCGGGATTGCGCCCACTATGACGGCAAAGACGGGAGCGACATACCTGTTTGCGGAAAGGAATTCCGTGAGCCTCTGCTCTCCCACATAATAGATTATCACGCCGAAAATTATGTTGATGACGAAGATGTAAAGGAATATCTTTCCGCTGTGCGCGAGCGGATGCAGGATGTATTGCCTTATCTTTTCCTTGCGCTTTGCGGCTTCGAGCTCCTTTTCCTCTCCGCACGGCTCCTCGCAGCCGGAGTGGTCGTGCTCGCTCACGGGCTCCTGCTCCTCGATGGCGTGTCCGCAGCACCCGAGATGCACCTCGGGCTCGTGTTCGCACTCCTCGGCGTGGTGCTCGACCGCCTTTCTGTTGCGGGTGCAGACGAGGTCCGCCGTATAGCCGACGAGCAACCCTATCACGAATTTGCACGCGAGAATGGGAAGGATGTGCAGGGCGTCCCTGCCCGCCGCAAGAAAGATGGGCAACGCCTCGTCCGAGGTTGCAAGATACACCCCGAGGAGCGTGCCGACGGTGATGTGACGCTTTTGATAGAGGTCCGTCGCCACGACGCTGAACCCGCACTGCGGGAAAAGCCCCACGGTGACGCCGACGAGGGGCGCAAGCCTGCCTTTGAGCTTGATTTTGCCCGCAAGCCGCGGCTCCGCAATGGCGATTGCGACGGCGATGGGAAGCACAACCGCAAGGACCTTAAGGCTGTCGAGAAACGCGTCGAGAAAGACCTCTCCCATCACTCCTCCTCCACCTTTCCGTCCGCTATACGGATGACTTTGTCCACGCGCCCGGGGAATGAGAACTCCGTGCAGGTGACGAGCGTCTGCACTCCTCCCGCAAGTTCCGTGAGCATCTGTTGTCTGTCGGCGTCGAGCTCGCTCATCACATCGTCGAGGAGCAACACGGGCGTCTCGCCGCTCTCCTCGGTGAACAGCGCGGTTTCGCCGAGCTTCATCGCAAGCGCGATTGTGCGCTGTTGTCCCTGCGAGGCAAACTTCCTTGCGTCAAGCCCGTTGACCGTGATTGCGATGTCGTCACGGTGCGGTCCGACGGAACAGAACCCGAGCTGCTTGTCCTTCTCACGCGAAGCGGCGAGCTTTTCCGCAAGCGACTTTTTCATCTCCTCCGCACTCTCTCCGAAAACCGGCGTTTCGTAGGAAAGCGTGAGCTCCTCCTTCCCGCCGCTGAGTCTGAGGTGCGCTTCCGCGGCTTCGCGGTTGAGCTTCTCGATATACGCTTTCCGCTTTTGCACAATCACCGCGCCGTAGTCCGCAAGCTGTGCGTCCCACACGGCGAGCATCCCGTCGGCGTCACCGCCGATTGCCGGGTTTTTGAGGAGATTGTTTTTCTGTTTCAGCACTTTATTATAACGAGAAAGCGCGATAAAGTACGATTTCTGTTGTTGAGAGAGCCCCACATCCAAAAACCGTCTGCGTTCCGCCGGGGTCTCTTTGACGAGGCGCATCTCGTCCGGCGAGAAGAACACGACGCCCAGAACCCCGATGAGTTCCGCGGCGCGGCTGACGGGAATGCCGTCCACCGTCACCTTCTTTTTGCTGTTTTCCTCAATCTGCAGGATGACAGTGTGTGTGCGGAATTTTTTTTCCAGCACCATTTTCACGCGGGCTTTTTTCTCGCCGAATTTTATTGTTTCCTTGTCCTTTGTCGTCCTCGGGGATGTGGAGAGTGAAAGCATATACACGCTTTCAAGAATGTTGGTTTTCCCCGCCCCGTTTTTTCCGCATATCACATTTATGCCGCCGTCGAATGTCAGGACGGCAGTTGAATAGTTACGGAAATTTTCAAGTTCGAGTCGGCGAATCCGCATACGCTAAATATAAAGTAATAGCTTTATTTTTGTCAAGATATTGTGTCCTTGTTTTATTTTTACTTTTCCGCTTGAAAAAATCACGGGGCTTGATTATAATATCACCTATGATTGGCAAGGAAGAATTTTGGAGCGATGTAAAAAACGAGCTCTCGAAGACGATGCAGACGATAAGTTACGACATCTGGATCGAGCCCCTCGAGCCCGTCTGTTTCATGGACAATGTGTTCGTGCTTGCGGCGAATACATCCATGTCCAAAAAGACGATCGAGAGGTGCTATCTCGACCAGATTCGCGATGTCGTCAATTCTCTCAATTCCTTTGTCACCGATGTTGAAATCATCGTCAAGGACCAGGAGCCCGAATACCGCGAGAAACAGAGCGTTTCTCTGCCGAACAAGGGGCTCATCGTCGACGAAAAATCCTCGGAAAAACACGCCAGGAATTCTTCTTCACCCTTCCTTGAAAAGTACACCTTCGACACATTCGTGCAGGGTCGTTCCAACGAATACGCCCTCGCCGCGGCAAAGACCGTCGCGGAGAATCTGGGCGGGAGATACAATCCCCTCTTCATCTACAGCGGAGTCGGGCTCGGCAAAACTCACCTTCTGCACGCAATCGGAAACTATCTTCGCGTGAATTCCCCGAAGACCAAGGTCGTCTACGCTAATTCCGAGACCATGATCAACGAGCTCATCGGAGTCATCCGCGCAAAAAACAACGAGGAGAGCAACCGCTTCCGCGAAAAGTACCGCGCCTGCGATGTGCTCATGATTGACGACATCCAGTTTCTGAAGGGCAAGGACTCAATGCAGGAGGCGTTCTTCCACATCTTCAACGACCTCTACCAGGCAAACAAGCAAATCATCATCACTTCGGACAAATCGCCAAAGGACCTGCCCGACCTCGAAGAGAGGTTGCGCACGCGCTTTTCGTGGGGTCTTTCCGTCGACATCCAGCCCCCCGACATGGAAACGCGAATCGCCATTCTCAAAATGAAGGCGTCGCACGAAAAATTCATGCTCTCCGACGAAGTTGCGGAATTCATCGCCGAAACCTCGACGACAAACATCCGCGACATGGAGGGGTTGCTGAACCGCATCATATTCTTCAGCTCGCTCGCAAACAGGGTCATCAACACCAAGGAGCTTGCCTACGACGCATTGCAGGATTTCATCGAGGAAAAGAAGGAGGCCCTCGACGCCGAAACAATCGTTTCCACCGTGTGCCGCTACTTCAACATCTCCACGGCGGACCTTTTCTCCAAGAAAAAGACGAAAAACATCGTCGAGCCGCGCATGATTGCAATCTACCTCATCACCGATATGCTCTCTATGCCACTCATTTCAATCGGTCAACTCTTCGGCGGACGCGACCATACGACGGTGATTCACGCCCGCGACAAGATAAGCGAGGAACTGAAGAGCAACACCCGCATCAAAATCATCGTCGGTGACCTGAAAAATATGCTCATGAACAGATGAAAAAACCACCGAACGGTGGTTTTTTTCTTCTTTGTTTTTCGTTTCTTTATTTTACGAACCTGCCCCCTCTGTCCGTGCAGAGTTTTTCGAGGCTCCTGTCATAGCTCGCCTCCCCTGCCTGTGTGAAAAAGCATCCGGGGAGCTCGCCGTACTTTTTGTGAAACGCAACGCATTCACAGCACTTTCCGTGACGGGAACACGGGTATGTGCAGGTGCATTTTCTGTCGTTGTCGCAGTTTGCCATTTTTCTCTCCGTTTGCCTTCTTCCGCATTAAAGTCAGACTATTGCCCTCAATGGAAGTATGAGGTAAAGCCAGCTCTCCGTGCTGCCTTTAATGATGAGCGGCGCGGTCGATGTCGTGAAGTTGAAGGTGATGTATTCGTCCTCGATTGCCTTCATACACTCCATGATGAACTTGCTGTTGAAGCCCGCGGTCAGGTCCTTGCCTTTGAGCGCGATGGGCATCTTTTCGTTGACGGTGCCCTCCTCGCTCTCCGCCGAAAGCGTCATGCTGCCCTCTTTGATGTCGAACTTGACGCAATACTTTTTGGAATTGCGGTTGATGAGTGATACGCGGTCGATGGAATTTTCGAATATCTTTTTGTCAACAGTCACTTCGGTGTTGAAGACGGTCTGTATTATCTTCGCATAGCTGATGTAACTCTCCGCGATGAGCCTTGTGACAATCTTGGTGTGGAAGAGGTCCACCATGATGTAGTTCTTGTCCACAAAGACGGTCATGCTCTCGTCCTCGTCGTCGATGAGGCGGGAAAGCTCCATCATGCTCTTTGCCGGCACAACGATGCTGTCGATGACGCCGTTGTTCTTTATCTGCGCCTTTGCAAGCGCAAGACGGTAGCCGTCGGACGCGACGCCTTCAACCTCGTTTTCCTTTATCGTGAGGCAGCACCCGCGAAGGGAGGGTCTTGCCTCGTCGGTTGCGACATTGAAGATTATCTTGTTGATGAGGTCTTTGAGGGATTTTTTCATCACGATGAAAGATTTTTCCTTTGCGACCTCTTTGAAAACGGGATAATCGTCGGCGTCGAAGCTGTTGATTTTGACTTCGCTGTCGAGATATTTGATGGTGAGCCTGTTTTCGGCGGTGGCGTCGAGCTCGATTCTCTCCTCTTCTATCTTTTTTGCGTAATCGGCAAAGAGCTTGCCGGGCACCACGCATTCGCCCTCAATCAGGACTTCGGCGTTGATTTTCTTTTCGATGGCGAGCTCGAGATCCGTCGCAAGCAGAGTGAGAGTGTCCCCTTCCGCAATGAGTTTGACTCCGTCGAGAATTGGATTGCTGCGTTTTACTGGAAGAGCTTTTGTGACTTTTTGCAGAGCGTCAGACAGCTCGTTTCCTTGGCAAATGACTTTCATAATCCGCGCCTTCTTTTTTTAGTTTTGATTTTTAATAATAATAACATAAATAAGCCATGTTGACAAGTGGAAAAAGTTGTCACCACCACAACCTGTTGTGAGATGCGGAATCGCAAATAACAAATTAAAGGAAAATGCGTTGAAATTTTCTGTTGACAGGACGGTGTGTTTCTCCCCAATTTATCCCTAAAAAACGCGCGTTTTCCACACGGCGCCCGCGGTAACGACAAAACCGTTCCGTTTTTGACGGAAAAAAGGAAATTTCGCGCGGGGAAATGGTGTGAAACTTTTTGTGAAACAACTTGTCAGAAACCGAGCCGTAATGTATAATCGGGGTATGGCGACAATAATTTCTTTTTCCAATCAAAAGGGCGGCGTCGGCAAGACGACGACTTGCGTCAACACCGCGGCGTACATCGCTGCCGCCGGGAAAAAGGTGCTTGTCGTCGACATGGACCCGCAGGGGAATGCGTCAAGCTCGCTCGGGTTTTTCGACAGAACGGACAAAAAATCCGTGTACGAGGCGCTTTGCGGCAACGAGGATGTGAAAGATGTCGTCAAAAAGACTGAAGTCGACAACCTTTTTGCAATCACCTCTTCAAAGGACCTTGCCGGGGCGGAGCTGGAGCTCGCGCAGGTTGTCATAGGTCGCGAAAGAGTGCTTGACGAAAAACTCAAGAAGATTGGCGACGAGTACGACTTCGTTTTCATCGACTGCCCTCCCTCTCTCGGGCTTTTGACCGTCAACGCGCTTGCGGCAAGCGACGGCATCATCGTGCCCATCCAGTGCGAGTATTTCGCGCTCGAGGGTCTCTCGCAGATGATGAACACGATAAAGCTCGTCAAAAAATTCCTTAAACCCGATGTCGAGGTCGAGGGTGTGGTTCTCACACTCTACGACGGCAGGGCGAAGCTCGGACGCGGCGTCACGGAAGAGATTGACAAAGTGTTCGGCGAAAAGGTGTACAAGACCAAAATCCCGCGCAATGTCAGGCTTGCGGAAGCGCCGAGTTACGGCAAAACCATCATGCAGTACGACAGGCGTTGCGCAGGTGCGCAGGCATACGAAAAGCTGGCGAACGAAATTCTCCAAAGAATAAAAAAGTGAGGTAATTATGGCAGCAAAAGGAGGACTTGGCGGAAAAGGGCTCAACGCGCTTTTCACCGATAACGAAGAAAATGTGAAGGTCGACATCAAAGATATGCCGACCGTCGAAATTCCCATTTCGGAAATCGACCGCAACACCAATCAACCCAGAAAGACTTTCAAAGAAGAGAGCCTAAAAGAGATGGCGTCGTCGATTGCCTCTTACGGAGTGCTGCAGCCGCTTTTGCTCGTCAAACAGGAGAACGGCAGGTATCTCATCATCGCAGGCGAAAGAAGGTTCCGTGCCGCGACGATGGCGGGCTTGAAGAAAGTGCCCGCGATAGTCAGGGATTTCACCGAGCAGCAGATTCAGGAAATCTCGCTCATAGAGAACCTGCACCGCGAGGACTTGAACGCAATCGAAGCCGCGGAAGGTATGAAGGAGCTCATGGAAAATCACGGGCTCACCCAGGAAGAGGTTGCGACGAGGATAGGCAAATCCCGCCCCTATGTCACAAACACGCTTCGCCTTCTGCAACTCCCGAAGGAGGTCACCGAGCTTGTGAGGAGCGGAGCACTCTCCCCCGGCCACGCGAGAGCGATAATCTCCATCGACGACAAGGATTATCTCATCACACTTGCGAAACAGGCCTGCGACAACAACCTCACCGTCCGTGACATCGAAAACCGCGTCCGCCTCTATTTCACCAGGAAGGCGATACAACCCGGTCCGCGCAAGGAAAGAGAGGTGTCTGTCGAGCTCAAGGAGATGGTCAACGACATGAAGAGGATTTTCGCAACCAAGGTGAAGCTCCTCGGCAACGACAAAAAAGGCAGAATAATCATCGATTATTTCAACGAGGACGACATCGACAGAATCCATGCTCTCGTTCAGATACTGAAGCTCAACGAGAAACTGTAAAAAAAACCGCAAAAGGAAAGATCTCAAAAAAAGAAGAACCCCGGAACACCCGGGGTTTTTTATAGCGGTGAGGATTTGATCAAAGAGTATTTTCTCGGATAATCCGCAGGACAGGGTGAAACCTTGTCGAAGACGAGAAGACATCTGCGCGAGCCGTCGGGGAGGGAAAACTCGTGTTTTTCGCGGAATTTACCTCCGTTTTTGCCGGCAGCGCGCAACGAGGACGAAAGCTCGCTGTCATCGGTCTTGTATGCGACAAAAACGCCGCCCTTTTTCACAAGGTGCAACGAAAGTTCCAAAAGAACGGGCAGAGGTGCCACGGCGCGGGCAAACACAACATCAAAACTCTCTCTTTCGTGCACACACTCCTCCGCCCTCTTTGTAAGGGTGAAAAGGTTTTCAATCCCGAGTTTTTTTGCGACGCCCGCGACAAAAGCCGTCTTTTTCGATGTGGAATCAAGAGCCGTGACGGAGATGTCCTCTCGTACTACCGCAAGTGGCACGGAAGGGAATCCCGCTCCCGCACCGACATCGCAACACTTTGCGCCTTCGGGAATAAGAGGTGCGGCGGCAACGCTGTCCAGGAGATGTTTTTCCAAAAAAGCGTCCGAGTCCGTTATTGAAGTGAGGTTGAATTTCTTGTTTGTTTCAACCACCTCTTCCGCGAATTTGTCAAGAAGCTCCGCCTGTGAAGGCGAAACGCTCAACCCGAACATTTCCTTTGCCAGGACGCAGAGGCGCGAAGTGTCAATCAAAACTCACAACCTCCGCGGACTTTTTCTTGTTGTTCGACTTCTTGGGTTTGATGAGTATGGTGAGAATGAGAGCAAGCACCAGGAAGAATACGCTGTACGGGAACAGAATTCTGAATCCGGCGTTCTCTCCGCCGCCGAACCAGCTGCCTGTGCTCGCAATGAGCGCGCCCGACAAAATCGGGGTTATGACCATGGCTATCGTCATCGACATCGAAAAGATGCCCGTGTCCTCGCCGATTTTCGAAGTGCGAGAGGTCTCGAGGAAGAAGGGATAGATGTTGACCATGACAAAGCCGAAGCTCACACCCAGGATGGCGAAAATGACATAGAGTATTGGATGCGGCGACGAGAATGCGATGCTCGCGGAGAACGCGGCAACCATGATTGCAAAGCCGATAATCATGGTGTTCCTGCGCCCTATCTTGTTTGAAAGCGAGCTCGCAACGGGGAACGCAATCATCGCCGCGGCCTGCGCCAGTATGAGAGGAATAATGGCTTCGTTCTGCTTGAAGCCCAGGATATATTCCGCGTACTTGACGAAGTTCGATGTCAGGGCGTTGTATGTCATGTAAAAGCAGAACACCACCGCCAATATGCAAAAACGATTGAATGAACGGTTGTTTCGGACGGAATTCCAGTTCGTTCCGCCCAGCCTGCGGGATTTTCTTTCGCTCTTTCTGCGGGAGATGAATTCGTGGCTCAGCGCGGCGTCGAAGCTCGGCAGATGAAGGAGCGAATCTTCGGTGAATGCCTGCACATCGAGGGCGTGATTTTTCGAGTTGAGGATCTTTTCCTCCGCCTGCGCCGCCGCCGTGTCCTGCATCTCGCTGTTCATGCGCTTGAGCTCGGCGTCCAGTCTGTCTTGCTCTTCCGCCAGCTTTGATTCCGCCACCATGTCGTCGCGGAATTTGTTTTCGTGCACGGTGAAGCAGAAGACCACCATCATCACAAGCGTCGTCGAGGCAAACGCTGCGCCGATTGCGATGTACCCGTCAAACATCATGAACACATAGAAGTAAAGCATCGCAACCACCGTCATGATGACGGAAACGACATTGCTGACCGCGTTAGCGACGCTGCGGAAGCGGTCGGGGTTGACATCAGGCACCAGCGCGAGAGCGGGGCTTCTGTATGCCGCCATCGCGGAGAGAGTGACCAGGAGGCACAGTATGAACGGCAGGAAGTAATCCTTGCCCATGGTTGCGAAAACGCACACCCCCACGAATCCCACCATGGATATGACGGTGCCCGCCACTATGTAAGGTTTACGGCTCCCGAAGGGGGTCGAAGTCTTGTCAGAAAGTCTGCCGAAAAGCGGCAGCAAAAACAATCCGAGAATATTGTCCGCGGCAATGATGACGCCGTGCCAGACGGAGTTCAGCTCGAACACATCGTAGTTGATTGATTGCATTATGGCGTCGTATGAGCCCCAGAAAAGGGAAATCCAACCGAACGCCAAAGAGCAAAATAAGGTTCTTTTCAAGTTGAACTTCATATATAGATAATATCATCAAAAACCGCAATTTTCAACTCTCGGCGTCAATCGCGGCAAAAAATGTTATTGTCAACCGAAAAGCGCGTTCAGTGTGCGAAACACGCACAAAAACCCGCCGTTTTGCGATTTTCAATCAAAATAAATCCCGAAATTATACTCTTGCGCGCGAGGGCTCGCGGGTGTAAAATGTCTTTGGAGGCGCTTATGAGAATTCTGATTCTGACAGCCATGGAAGAGGAAACCCTGCCCGTCGTGGCAAAGCTCGGGAATGTCCTTGCCGACGAGGTCGTGTCCGGAGTGAAAATCAAACAGATAGTCACTCCCGATCACACAATCTATCTCGCCACGAGCGGCATCGGGGAAATCCGCGCCGCACTTGCGGTTCAGCTCGCGGTCGACCTTTTCGACATCGAAGCCGTTCTGAATTTCGGTTATGTAGGCTCCCTCGACAAAACCCTGAAGGTCGGCGAGCTCGTCATCGTCGAGAGAGCGGTGCATCATCAGTTCGACATCACCGCCGTCAACAACATCCCCCTCGGCGTCTATGACGGGAAAACCACCCCCTATTTTTACACCGACAAGGAGCTCGCGGAACGCATACAAAACAAACTCCCGGCCCCTCTCCGTCGCGTGACCGCGGCGAGCGGCGACAAATTCGTGGCGGATTCCGAGACCAAGGAGTTTTTGCGCGACACCTTCTTTGCTGACATCTGTGAGATGGAAATTGCGGGGATATGCCTCGCCGCCGAGCGCAACGACATACCCGTGTTTTCCATGAAAGTCGTCTCCGATTGTGCCGACGAGGACGCAACGGAAAGTTTCGGCGAAGTGCTGGAAAAGGGCTTGTCCAAGTACGAAAAGGTCCTGCCGGAGATTCTCTCCGCACTTTCGGCAATTCCCTCCCGCAGCAAACCGCCTGTCAGAATCAACTGAACGACGGGAAAAACATCCGGACGCTACTTTTCCCCCAAGCTCCACTCTTCGTCTAGGTTTATATCGAGTGGAAATAAGGACATCAAAATCGAACAACCCGCAAACCCAATTAAAAGACGACGGAGCCCGTCCCGGCTCCGTCGTCTTTTTTCTCTGTCGCAGAGAAATTCTTTTTACGAAAACCGCACCACCCGCTCGGATTAACAGACCCACGGCAACAGACCCCGCAGAAACAACATAACCGCGATGACAACATTGCGTTGAAGCATACATTTTTTTCACGAAAACCTTTTGCCGTAAACTCCGCACCGCACGCACAAAAACGGACAAACCCCCGAAAACCGCACCACCCTACAATCAGTGCAGTCGCACAAATAGTCATTGTTTCAAAACTCATCGCCATGTCAAATCGTGCCGTCTTTCAAACCGTGCCGCCATTGACACAACCCGCAGCTCAATTATCTCGTTTCACAGCGCAGAGCTAAATCCGTCGCCTCATCACCGCCAAACTCCAAACAACCAAATAACAGCCATTAAAAACAATCGTAATATAGAACATATTAAATATGATGTTCGCTTCGCAAATCAAGCTGACTCCGCCATCGAAAGCAAAAGGAAACGCATCCCGAAAGAATATTGATACGATGGTTCCGAAAATCAACTCCGCAGGGAAAGACGCGCGCCGCGTCGCTTGCGGCACAAAAACTCAAACCCTACTCTCGACACTTTCCATTATCTTCTTCCGTTATTCTCGCTTAAATCCGCCTGTTCACAATAAGCCTCCGAAATAACAACCCCTTCCGCATCCACAACTGCCCGTCACAACCACCCTTCCCCGTCTCGCCACAGCACCATTCGACGCCACAATATTTTTTCACTGCGAATTCCACTTTGACAAATTCACCGCCTTCCCTTGCAAACCACCGTTTCGGCAAGTGCGCACGCCAAACAGAATAGAAAATCCTCTATATATTTAATTCCGTATATGTAATGCGCCGCAGTCAACTTCTCGCTCAATTCAAATCCGAGTGAGAAAGAGTGCGATAAGATACCATTGTGCGCAAATCGGCGGTCGGGAAAAGAGAATTTGGTGTTTTTACGGAATAGCTTTGTTTGTCACCGCAGGCATAAAGCATTAACGCTCGTGTTAAGCGCTGCTTAATTCAAAAAGTTTTCCGACAAAGAAAGACCCGTTTTTCCACACCATCCTCCGCAATCGCACGGGCAAAAACACAGCAAAAAAGGCTATCCCGACCCCGTAAAACGCTCCCGAATGCGTTTTCCGGGAAACCCGACCGCTTCATCGGGTCATCGCGGCACGCGGCAACAGTAATT
>USEV01000013.1 GCA_900553825.1 uncultured Eubacteriales bacterium | reverse complement strand
TCTCGTGGGCTCGGAGATGTGTATAAGAGACAGCGCATACGGTTGCGGTGCGTTCATGGACGGCGGCGGCGTGGCACTCATGTCGTGCGTCATGTTGAAGTACATGGAGGGCGGATTGGGGTTGTTGCCCGCTGTCGCCTCCACGATTATGATGGTGGCGAAGATATGGGACGCCATCACGGACCCGATCATGGGCTTTATTTCCGACAATACGCGCGGCAAATGGGGCAGGAGAAAGCCTTATATGTTCTTCGGCGGCATCCTGCTCATCATCGGGATATTCCTTCTCTTCCTGCCCGTTGAGGAGTGGGGCATCATCTCCGCCGACAACAAGGCGGGGCTCATCGCGTGGATGGTGATCATGTATCTTCTTTGGAACACCTTCTCCACCATCACAATGGTGCCATACTGTTCGATGTCAAGCGACATTTCGCCGTCCTTCAAAGAGCGCAACAACGCCAACACCGTCAAATTGGTGTTCAACGCGGCGGCGAGCGGACTCGCCTATGTGCTTCCTCTTCTCTTTATTGAAGCGTTTGTTTCATATCAAACCGGTGGAGACGGCTATATGTTCATGCCGAACATGAACGCCACCGAGTTCTGGCTTGCGATCTGCCTCATTTTCGGCACTCTGTTCGGCGGCGGGCTCATCGTCACCGGTCTCTTTGTCAAGGAGCGCATCAAGGCGACCACGCCCAAAGAAAAGTTCAATTTCAAGCAATTCATCAAAAATTACGCCGAACCTTACAAGAACAAGTCCTACCGCTGGCACATCGTCATGTACGTTGCGGCGTTCACCTGCCTGGACATGATCTCCGCACTTGCGGTGTATTATGCCACGGACGTGTGGGCGGGGAAGGAGCTCTTCGGCATGGATATGTCCTCGCTCTTTATCATCGCGCCTCTCATGGTGGCGGCGGTCATCATGTTTCCGCTTGCGCGTTATGTCATGGACAAGAAGACCAAGCAGTTCGCCTTCCGCATGGGGCTGCCCGCCTACATCATCGCGGGCATCCTGCTTTGCGTCATGGATCCGAGCTGGGCGCCTCCCGTCCTCGTGCCCATCGTGTCCCTGCTCATGGGCTTCGGCTTCGGCGGCGCGCAGATGATGCCGTGGATCATCTTCCCGGACACCGTGGATGTGGGACAGATGGCGACGGGCGAACGCTCCACCGGCACTTACAGCGGCATGATGACCCTCGCAAGAAAGATAGCGGGCGCGCTGGGCGTCGGACTCGTCGGATGGATTTTGACGGGCGTTGGATATGTTCCGCGGCAACCGGCAGGCGAGCAGACAGACGAAGTGCTGCTTGCGGTACGCCTCATCATGGGGCTTGCGATAGTGGTGTTCATCTCGATTGCCCTGTGGGCGTCGTTCCGCTATAAGATCAACAACAAGAAGCTTACGCGCGTCAGATACTTCATCGAGGCGAGAAAGGCGGGCACCGTGCTCTCCGAAGAGGAAGAGGCGGAGCGCACCGCTCTCGTGCACGAGCTGTACGGCGCGAAGGATCCCGGCGGCTATGTGACCGTACTTGCGGGTGCGGACGGCGCCGAGATGAGTGCGGACACCCCGGAGGCGAGCTTCGGCGAAGCGGAAGGCGAGGTCTTTGAAGAGGAGAGCATCTCTTCCGAAAAGGGAGAAGACGTTGCCGAGGAGTCGGTCTCCGAAGAAGGGAGCGCCGAGCCCGAGACTACGGAGGAAGAGTGATGGCAGCGCAGGCGGTCTTTGAAAAGAGGGACGGCATGACCGTCATCAGGATGCCGGAGGGCAGACCGTTCAGGATACTGCAACTCACGGACATCCACATCGGCGGAGGACTCTTAAGCCGCAAAAAGGACAGGCTCGCCCTCGACGCAGTCGGGAAGATCGTGCGCGCGTCGCACGCCGATCTCGTCGTGGTGACGGGGGATATGGTGTATCCCCTCTTTATGTACTCGGGCACGAGCAATAATCTCAAAGCCTCAAAGAAGTTCGGCGAGTGTATGGACAGCCTCGGCGTGCCGTGGACTTTCACCTTCGGCAATCACGACGAGGAATGCATCGCTTTTTACAAAAAGGAGCGTTTAGCGGACTATTATATGACGCTGAAGTCCTGTTTGTTTGAAAAGGGCGACCCCGCTCTCACGGGTGTTGGCAACCATGCGATGCGCCTTGAGACCGCAGACGGCAAGCCCGTCATGATGCTGATGATGGTGGACAGCAACTCCTACACCGGCGGCACCTTTTTCAGCGGTTTCGACACCATCCACGACGATCAGATCGACTGGTACGAGAAGGTGATTCGCGAAAATTCCGCGGAGGGGAGCGTCATCCCCTCCCTCGCCTTTTTCCACATCCCGCCCAAGGAGTTCAAGGAGGGCTGGGAGAAGTGCTACCGCGGCGAGCCGGGCGCGACGTATCATCTCGGTTTCGTGGGTGAAAAGGATCAATATTTCGGCTATCCCAAGCAGAAAGAGGGCAATTTCATCAAGAGGATGGTGGCTCTCGGCAGTCTGAAAGGCTTCTTTGTGGGGCACGACCATCTCAACACTCTTTCCATCGACTATCTCGGCATGAGGATGACCTACGGCATGAGCATAGACTATCTCGCCTACGTCGCGGCGCTGGGGCAGATCCCGACCGCGAAGTGCCACGAGCAGAGGGGCGGGACGACGGTGGACATCTCCCCGGACGGCAAATTTGAGATCAAGCTGCTGCCGCTTATCGACATCGAGAGCGGGAAGATAAAGTGACAATACGCGCATATGCGCGCGGCGCGGACGCGCCGCAATAAACGAGAACAACACGGAGGAATGGCATGAAAATTGGTTTTACCGAAACAGTGCTGCGCGACGCGAATCAGTCCCTGATCGCAACGCGGCTGCCGTACGAGAAGTTCGCGGGCATACTGCCCGAGATGGACAAAGCCGGCTATTACAGCGTGGAGTGCTGGGGCGGTGCGGTCTTCGACTGCTGCCTGCGCTACCTCGACGAGGACCCCTGGGAGAGGTTGCGCGCAATCAGAAAGGCGATGCCCGGGAGCAAGTTGCAGATGCTGCTCCGCGGACAGAATCTGCTCGGCTATAAGCACTATCCCGACGAAATCGTCAGGATGTTCGTCGCAAAGTCCGTCGAGAACGGCATCGACATAATCAGGATTTTCGACGCCCTCAATGACCTCACCAACATCGAGGTCGCCACCAAGGAGGCGTTGAAGCGCGGGGCGCAGGTCTCGGGCACCATAAGCTACACCCAGTCCCCCGTGCACACCATAAAGGCGTTTGCCAAGCTCGCCAAGAACATGGAGGACATGGGCGTCAACACCGTCTGCATCAAGGATATGGCGGGCGTCATGAGCCCCCAGGAGGCATACGAGCTGGTCGGCGAAATCAAACAGAGCGTCAAGCTCCCCGTCGTGCTGCACACCCACTGCACCACGGGCATGGCGTTCATGACTTACCTCAAAGCGGCGGAGGCGGGCGTCGATGTCATCGACACCGCGACATCGTGTTTCAGCGGCGGCAGCTCGCAGCCCGCGACGGAAACGCTGCATTATGCCCTCACGCAGCTCGGCTACGAAACGGGGCTCGACCCCGTCGTGCTCAAGAAGGTCAACGACTTCTTCAAGCCCGTCCGCGACGAGTTCCTGAAGTCCGGGCAGCTTGACCCCAAGATGCTCGCGACGGACACCGACGCGCTCACCTACAAGGTGCCCGGCGGTATGCTTTCCAACCTCGTGGCACAGCTCAAGGCGCAGAACGCGATGGACAGATTCGAGGAAGTGCTCGTGGAAACGCCCAAGGTCCGTGCCGACCTCGGCTATCCGCCCCTCGTCACGCCCATGAGCCAGATGGTCGGCGTGCAGGCGACGGCGAATGTGCTTGCCGGCGAACGCTATAAGAACATCTCCAAGGAGGTCAAGGCGTACTGCAAGGGCGAGTACGGCAAAGCCCCCGGCAAAATCGACCCCGAAGTGCTCAAGAAGGTGCTCGGCGACGAAAAGCCCATAAAGGGCAGGTATGCCGACACCCTCGAGCCCGTCTTCGAAAAGACGAAGAAGGAGCTCGCGGGCACGGCGAAGTCCGACGAGGATGTCCTTTCCTATGTTCTCTTCCCGCAGGTGGCGGAGAAATATTTCGCAGCGCGTAAAGCCAAAGAGGAGAAGGTGGTGCGCTACACCATCGCTCCCGTCGAGTAGGAGGGATTATGGATCAGATCGGAATTCTCGACGCCCTCATCATCTCGCTCATCGGCATGGCAATCGTCTTTGCGGTGCTGGCCATTCTGATGGGTGTCGTCATGCTCATGGGGCTTGTCGCGGACAAAGGACACATCCTCACCGATAAGTTGCCCAAGTTCAAAAACCCCTTCCGCAGGAAAAAGGCGGAGCATGGCGGTGAGGAACAACAGCCCGCGGAGGAGGGTGCGGCACTTGCCCCCGGCTCCTGCGGCGAGCTCGTCCTCGTCAGGACGGAAGAGCGTGACGCGGCAATGATCATGGCAATAGTTGCGGACTCCGTCGGAGTGCCGCTCAACGAACTCAGGTTCAAGCGCATAGAAAGGGTGGACGATTAGAGGTGGAATTATGATTTACAAAGTGACTCTCAACGGAAAGGTTTACGAAGTGGAAGTGGAAAAGGGCGAAGCCGTCATCCAGGCGGAATACGAGGCGGCTCTCCCGCAGGCGGCTCCCGCACCCGCTCCCGCAGCTCCCGCTCCCGCACCTGCAGCGGCACCCGCGGCACCCGCGGCTCCCGCACCCGCGGCGGTGGGCGCAAACACCGTGCCCGCACCTTTGCCCGGCAACATCAACGAGATCCGTTTCTCGGCAGGGCAGAGCGTCAAGGCGGGTGATGTCGTCATCATTCTCGAGGCCATGAAGATGGAAAACGAGATCGTCGCCCCCAGGGCGGGCACGCTCACCAAGGTGCATGTGCAGAAGGGCGCAGTCGTCAACACGGGCGACCCCCTGTTCGACATCGGTTAAAGGAGGCGCCCGATGAACTTCGTATCCCAAATCATAGGAGCGTCGGGAAGCGGCGTGGACTACGGGGAGACTTTCAACTTCCTCTATCAGTCCACCGGGTTCGCGAATCTGGATTGGGGCAATGTCGTCATGATCCTCATCGCGTGCTTCTTCCTCCTGCTCGCAATCAAGTTCAAGTTCGAGCCGTTGCTCCTCGTCGGCATAGCCTTCGGTATGCTGCTCAGCAACCTCCCCATGGCGGAAAGCGACTGGATTTTCCACCCCGACTGGTGGACGGTCAAGGATGTCGACTACATCAATGTCCTGCAAAAGGGCGGGCTCATCGACATCCTCTACATCGGCGTCAAGACCAGCGTGTACCCCTGCCTCATCTTCCTCGGCGTGGGCGCGATGACCGACTTCGAGCCCCTGCTCTCCAACCCCAAATCGCTCATTCTGGGCGCGGCGGCACAGCTCGGCATCTATGTCGCGTTCTTCCTCGCGGTGTGCTTCGGCTTCAGCGGCCCCGAGGCGGCGTCAATCGGCATCGTCGGCGGCGCGGACGGCCCCACGGCAATCTGGCTCGCAAAGGCTCTCGCCCCGCATCTGCTCGCGGCAATCGCCATCGCGGCGTATTCGTATATGGCGCTCATCCCCGTCATTCAGCCCCCGCTCATGAGGCTCATGACCACCAAGAAGGAACGCGCCATCGTCATGAAACCCACCCGCAAGGTCTCCAAGTCCGAGAAGATTCTCTTCCCCATCATCATCATCGTGGCGACCTGCCTGTTCCTGCCCTCCGTCGCACCTCTGCTGGGCTGCCTCATGCTCGGCAACCTGCTCCGCGAGTGCGGCGTCACCGCAAGGCTTTCCGACACGGCACAGAACGCGCTCATGAACATCGTCACCATCTGCCTCAGCGTGTCTGTCGGCGCAACCGCGCACTACAGCACCTTCCTGCAGGTGGAAACCCTGCTCATCATCGCGCTCGGGCTCCTCGCCTTCGTGTTCGCAACCGTCGGCGGGCTCGGCATCGGCAAGGTCATGTGCTGGCTGTCCAAGGGCAAAATCAATCCGCTCATCGGCTCGGCGGGCGTGTCGGCGGTCCCCATGGCGGCGCGCGTATCCAACCTGGAGGGGCTCAGGGCAAAGCCCGGGAACTATCTGCTCATGCACGCGATGGGTCCCAATGTCGCGGGGGTCATCGGCTCCGCAGTCGCCGCCGGCTTCCTCATGGCGGTGTTCGGGGGCGGTGCGTAAATGCAGTCCGTTTCCAAAGCGACAAAAACCGTTTTCACAAAGCAAGGCAGAACCCTGCCTTGCTTTTTGTATGACAGCCTCGTTTCCACCAACGACGAGGCAAAGCGCATCATACGCGAGGGCGGCGAGGACTGTTTCGCGGTCTGCGCCCTCGAACAGACGGGGGGCAGGGGACGCTACTCCCGCCCCTTTCTTTCCCTGCGAGGAAAGGGGTTATACATAACTTTTGCAATCCGCGCGGACGAGATAGGCGCGCCCCCGTTTTCGGGGATTTCTCCCCCGACCCGCAATGGGAACGGGGATTTCTCCCCGGAGGCGCTCGCCGTGAGATGCGCGACTTTCGGCGCGCTGTCCTCGCTTGCGGTTGCGGCTCTCCTCGAAGAGCTTTTCGGCGTCGTCGCCGAGTTCAAGTGGCCAAACGATGTGCTCGCGTGCGGCAGGAAAATCGCGGGCATACTCTCCGAAAGCGTGGTGGGCAACGACGGCAAAAGATACGCCGTGGTCGGCATGGGCGTCAATCTCTTTTACACCGAAGAGGATTTCGGGAAACTCCGCGACATCGCAACATCGGCGGTTTTATGTGCCGAAAAGTGCGGATTAAAATCCGATTTTGCGAAAAATCCGCAGGACTTCGTCGTTGACGCGGCGGTCAGGCTCGCGGAGTTGTGCGCCCGTCTTGCCGCGACTTTTTACGACGAGGACTATGTCGGGATGTGGAGCGCGAGGCTTGTCACGCTGGGCAGGCGCGTGCGGTTCACGGGCAACGATTCCGCGCCCCGCGAGGGCGTCGCATCGGGCGTCGGCGGGGATTGTTCGCTCCTCGTCCGTTGCGACGACGGCGAGGTCGCCGTCGGTTGGGGGGAAGTGGTCGAGGTCGCGCCACGATAATTCTCCCGCCTCCGAAAGGTTGGCTATTGTGTTTTTTTCGAAGTGAATGTATAATGGTTTCATCGGCATTCGGCGTTTGTCATTTTGCCGTATAAGGAGGAAAAATGAAAAGGAAGATTGTAATTTTCGCCCTGGTTGCACTCATTGCGGTCGGCATGGTTTTCGCCCTCACCGCGTGCAACGACGGTTCCTCTCTCCTGGACGGCAGGTTTGCCAAGGCTCCCGATTCGGTCTACGGAGAGGATAAGGCCATGATCGTGTATCTCGGCGACTCGATCGCGGAGGGCATTCTCGGCTCCTCGCCCCTCAGTCTGCGCCATGAGTACAGCTATCCCAGCCTTGTCGGAAGGGTCAACGATTTCACCTACTACAACCATTCGGTGTCCGGACATCTCTCCAAGGACCTGCTCGCGCTCATCTCGCACGAGGAGGGCTACGACGGAGCCCGCGCGCTCATCACGCATGTCGCGCAGGCGGACATCATCCACATCTCCATTCTCGGCAACGATGTCCTGCAGGACAGGGCGGACGGCGCGTATGCGGACAACCCCGTCACCATGCACAGCATCATCGTCGAGGCCGCGCTCAACGAGGGCAACGCCCGCTTCACGAGCATCGACCGCGTCCTGAACGGCGAGGGGGACACCCCGGGCTCGGTGGAGAACCTCGTCAACATCGTCAAGAGGCTCAAGGAGCTCAACCCCGATGCGACCATAGTTTTCCAGTCCGTCTACAACCCCATCATGGATGTCGACACCCCTCTCATCAAGCAACCCACCCGCGACGCGCTCGACGCGGGCGGCTTCGAAATCACGCTCGAGAGTCTGCACGAGATGGGCGCGCTGCTCATCGGCAGGCTTAACAGCGCACTCGATTCCGCAAAGGCGTTGCTCGAGGAAGAGGGCTACGAAAACCCCTTCTATGTCGTCAGCGGTCCCGACGCGCTCAACGCCGTCTACAACGCCGACAAGGAGAGGGCGGAGAGGCTCATCTACCCCGACGGCATACACCCCTCCAACGAGGGACACGCGGTGCTCGCCGCCGCGACGCAGGAGCTTCTCGTCGAGCTCGGGCTCGCGGATGCGGATGACTCGCTCGCGGCTTACAAGGAACTGCGCAAGAACAACCTCACCGACTATTTCGCGGCGTCTGTCGATGTCGCGGCTGTGTCTTCCGATATAGACGCCGCGGGCAGCTTCGACGCAGTCAGCGAAATCTATTTCGACGCGATAGCGGGCAAGAGCCCAGTGTATTGATGAGGAGGGAGAGGAAATGAAAAAGAAAATTCTCGCAATCACGCTTTTGCTCCTCATGGTGTGCTGCTCGGCGGTTGCGTTTGCAGCCTGTGACGACGACCAGACGGTCGAGGAAACGCACTTCGTGCTCGACCGCGCGAATTCGTCCGTGTGGGGAATCACCTTCGACGGGAAGGATTCGGCGGCAATCGTCGAGCAAATCGGCGCGATGATACCGCCCGAAAGCGCGGGTCTCGTGGGCGCATTTCTGACTCAACAGTTCGTGCAGAATCTCTTCGACCAGCTCATCGACTGGGAAAAGAGCGGAGTGACGCTCCGTGCGGACGGCACGATGACTCTGCAACTCATCCTCGGGAGCGAAGGACTCGACATGGTCAACGGCATTCTGAGCTCATTCAATCTGCTGAACGCGCTCGGCGAAGTGGATGTCAGCTCGTTCACCAACCAGTATCTGGTGCCCATAATGCCCGGGTTCGATTTTGCCGACATCGCAGACTCGCTGGAGCTTGCGAAGGGTGCGCTCGGCGTGCAGTTCGTCAGCGCCACCGAGGGGGAGGCTCTCGAATTCCTGCAAGTGGTGGGCGACCTGCTGACGACGGGCAAAGAGGCACCGGAAGGTACGGTCATCCCCGACGGCTTCGGCATCCGTCTCGACAGCGGCTACTATGTCAAAGAGGTCAAGGGAACGGACGGCACGGTCTATAACGGCGTGTATCTCACCCCCACCGACCCCGACACCCAGCCCTACATCGTCATGGACCTCTCCAAGGGCGAGGACGGCAAATACGGGCTGAACCTCCAGCTCGACTTCCTCAAGATGAACCTCACGCTCACGCAGGCGTGAAAACGCAATCCGACGAGGGAGGGCGCCGCCCTCCCTCTTTTTTGTTGTTTTGACTGTGGGGATGTGATACAATTCAGGCTATGGAAACCCTTGTCGGTGCAAAGGTGAACCTGTCGCTTGCGGTGACGGGCAGGAGAGATGGAATGCACACGCTTGATATGCGCGTGTGCAGCGTGTCCCTGGGCGACGGAGTGCGCCTTTCGGAAGGAGGCGCGCGGTTTTCCTTCACGGAAACGCCCGCGGGCTTCGTGCCCGCACTCTACACGCCGTTGCTGGAAAGGGCGTACGCACTCATGCACGGGGAGTGGGGCGGGGAATATTCCTTCACCATTGCAAAGCGCATACCGCACCTTGCGGGACTGGGCGGCTCGTCCGCACCCGTGGCGGGAATGGCGAGGCTTTGGGCAAAGGCGAGGGGAGTGACCCCCGACCCGCGCTTTCTTTTGCGGCTCGGCTCGGATGTGCCCTATATGTTCCGCGGCGGCGACGCCAGGGTGCGGGGCACGGGCGAAGAGGTGGAAGGGCTGCCCTTCGAGGAGAGGGAAGTGCTCATCGTCACGGTGGAGGGCGGCGTGGACACCGCAAAGGCATACGCGCTCTACGACGGGATGTGCGGGGAGGAGCGCTACGCACACGGCGACGGCGAGCTCTTTTTCAACGATTTATTCCCCGCGGCGGTGAGGCTGAATCCCCGCGTGGGGGATGCCGTGCGCGCCCTGCGTGCGCTGGGCGTGAAGGACGCCGTCATGACGGGCAGCGGGAGCGCGGTCTGCGCCTTTTCCCCGGCGGGCAGACTTTTGGCACTGCAACCCGAACTTTCGCGCCTGGGGTTCGGCTGCACAATGACGCACACCGTGCCCGAAAGCGCGCTTTGACGCTGTTCTCGACGGGCAAATCGCAAAAACGCCCCCGAATGCACAAAAACGCTCGGATTTGCGGTTGAAATGCGCATTTTTGGTGTTAAACGCGACAAAACCGCGTTTTATTTTGCAATACAAATGTCGTTTTTGCGGCTTTTTCACTTTCCCTCTTGTACATGCGCGCGATGTTTGGTATAATAAAATCGAGAAAACCCGTAAGGAAGGAAGTGTATGTCCGCAGGGCTGGATAGTTACGCAACTTATCTTTTTCACGAGGGCACCAATTACCAGGCGCAGAAGATGTTTTCCCCCGTTCCCGTCAAGGAGAACGGCGTGGACGGCTGGCGGTTTGCGGTGTGGGCACCCAATGCCGCCGCGGTGTCGGTGGTGGGCGAGTTCAACAACTGGGACAAGAGCGCGAACCCCATGGATTTTGCCGACGGGATATGGACGCTTTTCGTGCCCGGGCTGAAACAGTACGACACCTACAAGTACGCCGTCACCGACAGGACGGGCAAGACCGTGTTCAAGTGCGACCCGTACGGGCTCCACTTCGAGACGGCACCCGCCAACGCCTCGAAGCTTTACGACATAACGGGCTACCGCTGGAAGGACCGCAAGTGGATGACCGCGCGCAGGGATTACAATCCCTACGGCTCGCCCATGAACATCTACGAGGTGCACCTCGGCAGCTGGCGTCGTTACGCCGACGGCAACTTTCTGAGCTACGGTGCGCTCGCCGACCAGCTCATCCCCTATGTCAAGCAGATGGGCTACACGCACATCGAGCTCATGCCCGTGACGGAATATCCCTTCGAGGGCAGCTGGGGTTACCAGGTGACGGGGATGTTCGCCCCCACATCGCGCTACGGCACGCCCAAGGATTTCATGGAATTCGTCGACCGTTGCCACCGTGCGGGCATAGGCGTGATACTCGACTGGGTGCTCGCGCACTTTCCCCGCGACGAACACGGCCCCGCCATGTTCGACGGCACGCCGCTCTACGAGTACGCCGACCCCAAGAAAGGGGAGCACAAGGAGTGGGGCACCAAGGTCTACGACTTCGGCAAGAACGAGGTCAAGAGCTTCCTCATCTCGGCGGCGATGTTCTGGTTTGACGAATACCACATCGACGGCATACGGTGCGACGCGGTTGCGAGCATGCTTTATCTCGACTACGGCAGGAAGGACGGCGAGTGGACGCCGAACATCTACGGCGGCAACTACAACCTCGAGGCAAAGGAATTTCTGCAGAAGATGAACACCGCCATTCTGACCAAGCACCACGGCGCCATCACCATAGCGGAGGAGTCGACGGCGTTCCCAATGGTGACGCTGCCCGCCTACCAGGGAGGGCTGGGGTTCAACTTCAAGTGGAACATGGGCTGGATGAACGACTGCCTGCACTATCTTTCCCTGGACCCGTTTTTCAGAAAGGACAATCACAACAACCTCACATTCGCAATCACCTACGCCTATTCGGAGAACTACATTCTCCCGCTGTCGCACGACGAAGTGGTGCACGGCAAGGCGAGCATGATAAACAAAGTTCTCGGCGACTACGACCAGAAGTTCGAGGGGCTCAAAGCGTTCTACGGTTTCATGACGGGACACCCCGGCAAGAAACTGACATTCATGGGCAACGAGTTCGCGCAGTTCATCGAATGGAACTACGCGCAGGAGCTGGACTGGTTCCTGCTGGATTACCCGAGGCACCGCACATTCAGGAAGTTCGTCAAGGACCTCAACAACTTCTACCTGGAGAACAAGGCGTTGTGGCAGCTCGACTGCAGCTACGAGGGGTTCAAGTGGATTGTTGTGGACGACAATCAGCAGAACATCGTGTCCTTCATACGCCGCGCGGCGGACGGGGACTATGTCATCTGCGTCGTCAACTTCTCGCCCGTGGAGAGGCGCAAGTATGTGATGGGCGTGCCCGAAAACAAAATCTATAAGGCGGAGCTCACCTCCGCGCTTAAGAAATACGGCGGGGAGGAGGAACGCCGTCCGTCGTTCCGCGCCGTCGGCAAGCCGTCGCACGGGCTGCCGTTCTCCGTCAAAC
>USEV01000012.1 GCA_900553825.1 uncultured Eubacteriales bacterium | reverse complement strand
GGGCTGAAATAGGGGATTATGTCGTCGAAATCGAGTGCTTAAACCCCGTTTCAGGCGAAACAGTGGTGTTGAAGCGCGAGGAAGCGGACTTCGGCTACCGTCGGGGCGTGCGGCTTCCCGTGCTCGGAGTGACCCTGCGGCTCGACCGCATGAGCGCGAAGGAAAGCGAGCGGAGGGCGGAGGAATATCTCGCCGTGCGGCGCGGTTCCCAACCCCTTGCTCCCTCGTGCGGCAGCGTGTTCAGGCGGTGTGTGCTTTCGGGCGCGACTCCGCTTGCGCAAGCCCTGCTCGAGAGCCTGCCCGACAGCGCGGGCGCCGTGGTCGGCGCGGTCACCGTGTCGGCGGGGCTCCTCGTCGAGAGGGCGGGGTTGAAGGGCGTGCGGTGCGGCGGGGCGATGATTTCCCCCGTCCACGCAAATTTCATCGTGAATGCCGGGGGAGGCACGGCGGCGGATTTTCTCTCGCTTGCCAAGCTCGCCGAAAGGCGGGTCCGCGACCTCTTCGGCGTGACGCTTCAAAGGGAGTTCGTGCTCCTTGAATGAGGAAGGAATCATGAGTGCATTCGGCGACTATCACATTCACACGCGGGCAAGCGACGGCAGGGGTACCGTTGCCGCAAAGGTTGCGCGCGCAAAGGAGCTCGGGCTTTCGGAGATAGCCGTCGCCGACCACGGTTGCGGGAGCACCGTCTTTCACCAGACGCCCGCCAAGTTCGCCCGTCAGGGTGAGGAAATCGCCCGCGAGAACGCGAAGGGCGGCATCAGGGTGTACCGCAGCGTGGAGGCGAACATCGTTTCGCCCGAGGGGTACATCGACCTGCCCGACGAGATGATTCGCGCCTGCGACGCCCTGCACATCGGCTTTCACCGACTGCTCCAAAGGAAGTATGTCGCGGCGGCTTCGCGCTTCGTCCTCGTGAACGGCTGGGGGAGCGCAAAGGCGAGGAGCGCGGAGAGCATGGTGGAGATGAACACGCGCGCGTTCGTCGCCGCAATCGAGCGTTACCCCGTGGATGTCGTGTGTCATCTCGGGCACAGGGCGCAGACCGACATAAACGCCGTGTGCGCCGCGGCAAAGGCGAAAGGGGTGTACATCGAGCTCAACGAAAAGCACATCGACGCGCTCGAGAGCTGTGCGGACGAGCTCGTCGCATCGGGAGTTGAGTTCATCCTCGGCTCCGACGCACACTCCACCGGCGATGTCGGAGGATTCGCGCGGGTTCTGGATTTCGTGCGGAGGCACGGCATAGACGAAAGCCGCGTCTGCGGGCTGGGCGCAAAGCCGCGGTTTTGCGACAAAACGGGGTTCAACACCGCAAAATAGAGGTTGAAATGTCGTCTTTCAAGGAAAACGCCGCAAAAGAGTTGCTGACCGTGCTCCCCTCCGAGAGGGAGGAGGAGCTGGCGTTTCTGTGCGCGGTGACAAAACAGGCGGGATATCTGCACATCACGGGCAAGCGCAAGAATCTCGTGTTCGCGCTGTCCTCCTACGAGGAGTGCCTCGCCGTCACGGGCATGCTCAAGGACTTTTACCCGACGGAGTTCGAGATTGCGGTCGAGCACATAAAGTCCGGGGTGAAAAAGGGCGGGACGGCGTATTCCGTCGCCGTGCCCACGGGCTTTGCGCGTCAGGCGATTGACGACCTCCACGCCATGGAGGCGGGAGTGCCGTCGTTCGTGCGCACCAACAGAACCCTCGCCGTGGCGTACCTCAAAGGGCTGATGATGGCGTGCGGGAGCGTCTATGCGCCGTCGGTGGAGAACTCCGGCGAAAAGCGCGAGGGCTACCACTTCGAATTTGCCGTGTCCGACGCGGAGTACGCCGAGGAGATAGTCGCGTTGCTTTCCGACCTCGGCATAAAGGCAAAGACGAGCGAACGCGGCGCGGCGCATCTCGTCTACATCAAGGACAAGGACGAGATTCTCGGTATGCTCGCCGTGCTCGGGCTTGCGGAGAGCGTGCTCAAACTCAAAGCGGTCATCGACGAGCGCGAAACGGCAAACAGCATCAACCGCGTGACGATATGCGAGGCGGCAAACCTCGACAAGACCTATGCCGCCGCGATGAAACAGCTCATGGCAATCGGAGCCATCGAGGAGAGCGAGGGGCTCTCGTCGCTGGCGCCCGCCCTGCGTGACACGGCGTGCGCGAGGATGGAGTACCCGCAGGCGAGCATGACGGAGCTTGCCGACATCCTGGGCGTGAGCAAGAGCTGTCTGAACCACCGCCTGCGCAAGCTGGTGGAGATTGCAAGAGAAAACGGATTCGGCGACTGACGCGCCGCGGTACGGGGGATACATCGGAGGAGATATGACTGACTTTGTGCATTTGCATGTACACAGCGAATACAGCTTGCTCGACGGGGCGATAAGGCTCAATCAGAGCGTCCTTTCCGACACGGAGGCGGACAAGGTCCTGCATGTGTCGCCTCTCTGCGAGGCGTTGAAGAGCATGGGCATGACCGCGTGCGCAATCACCGACCACGGCAACCTCTACGGCGTGCACTCCTTTGTCTCGGCGATGCGCGAGGCGGGGCTCAAGCCCATCATCGGCAGCGAATTCTATGTGGCGGACGACCTCACCGTCAAGACCCCCGAGACCCTTCACCGCCGCGACCATCTCATCCTGCTTGCAAAGAACCTCGTCGGCTACAAGAACCTCATGAAGCTTTCCACGGTGTCCTTCGTGGACGGCTACTACATGAAACCCAGGATTGACCTCGACCTTCTCGAAAAGCATTCCGAGGGGCTGATATGCTGCTCGGCGTGCCTTGCGGGGCGCATACCGTCGCTTTTGCTCAAGGGCGACTACGAAGGGGCGAAGGCTTACGCCATACGCCTCAGGGATATGTTCGAGGAAGGGGACTTTTACATCGAATTGCAGGACCACGGGCTCGAGGAACAGAAGAGGATTCTCAACCCGCTCGTCACGCTTGCGCACGAGATAGGCGTGAAGGTTGTTGCCACCAACGACGCGCACTATCTCACCCGCCGCGACGCCGATACGCAGGACACCATGATGTGCATCAACCTGCAGTGCAAGAAGACGGACGCCGTTGGCACGCGCTTTCAGAACGACAATTTCTATCTCAAGAGCGGCGAGGAAATGGAGGAGCTTTTCTCCTGGATTCCCGAGGCCATCGAGAGCACGAAGGAGATTGCCGACAAGGTTGACGGCGACTACTTCGTCGTCAAGTACAAGAAGACATTTATCCCCCATTACGAGAACGACGACATGAACGGCAGGGACGCGAAGCAGTACCTGCACGACCTCGCGTGGGAGAGGATTCACCGCCGCTATGCCGAGATAACGCCCGAGATTACGGAGAGGCTGAATTACGAGCTCGGCGTCATCGACAGGTGCGGCTTCAACGACTACTTCCTAATCGTGTGGGACTTCGTCAACGCGGCGAAGGAGAGGGGGATTCCCGTCGGACCCGGCAGAGGAAGCGGCGTCGGGAGCCTTGTCGCGTATTCGATTGGAATAACCGATGTTGACCCGTTGCGTTACAGCCTCCTCTTCGAGAGGTTCCTCTCGGAGGAGAGGGTTTCCATGCCCGACTTCGACATTGACTTCTGTTTCGTGCGTCGCCCCGAAATCATCGAGTATGTCGTCGGCAAGTACGGCGCGCAGAATGTGTCGCAGATCATCGCCTATTCCACCATGAGCGCAAAGGCGGCGGTCAAGGATGTCGCGCGCGTCTACGATGTGCCGTTCACCGATTCCAACAACTGGGTGAAGGATATCCCCACGGGCAAGGTGCTCCTCAGGCAGTGCCTTTCGCCCGACAGCAGCCTCTATTCCGAGGAATTTGCCAACCTCTACAAGACCAACCCCACCGCGAAAAAGGTCATCGACACGGCAATCGAGCTCGAAGGCATGCCGCGCCAGGCGTCCATGCACGCCGCGGGCGTCGTCATCTGCGGCGACCCCATAGTGGAGCATGTCCCGCTCTCCAGGAACGGCAACGACATCACCACGCAGTTCGACAAGAACATGGTCGAGGCGCAGGGGCTCCTCAAAATGGACTTCCTCGGGCTCAAGACGCTCACCGACATAAGCGAGGCGGTGCACTACATCAAAGAGGACAAGGGCGTCGATGTCGACTTCAACAAGCAGGGTTACGAGGACCCCGCCGTGTATTCCCTCATCGCGGGCGGCGACTGCGAGGCCGTGTTCCAGCTCGAGGGCGGCGGCATAAAGAAGTTCATGATGCAGCTTCAGCCCACCAGCCTCGAGGATGTCATGGCGGGCATCTCCATGTACCGTCCCGGTCCCATGCAGTTCCTCGACATATTCATCAAGGGCAAGCGGTCGCCGCAGAGCGTCCATTACGCCCACCCCTTGCTCCGCGAGGTGCTGGAAACCACCTACGGGTGCATCGTGTACCAGGAACAGGTCATGCAGATTGCGCAGAAAATCGCGGGCTATTCCTTCGGCGGCGCGGACATCATGAGGAGGAGCATATCCAAAAAGAAGATGGATGTGCTGAAAGAACAGCGGCAGATTTTCATCAACGGCGGCGTGCTCCCCGGCGACACCACCAAGCGACAGATTCCCGGCGCGGTCGCAAACGGCGTCAGCGCGGAAATCGCAAACGAGCTGTTCGACCAGATTCTGAAGTTCGCCAACTACGCCTTCAACAAGTCGCACGCCGCGGCATACGCAGTCCTGGCGTATCAGACCGCATGGCTCAAATGCTACTATCCCACCCACTTCATCACCGCGGTCATAAACAACCGCATCACCAACGCCGAAGAGGTGGAGCACTACATCAATTATCTCCGTCGCACCGGGGTCAAAATCCTCGCGCCCGACATCAACCGCTCCAAAAAGGTGTTCTCCATCGAGAACGACAATGTGCGTTACGGGCTCATGGGCATAAAGAATGTGGGCGAGCAGGCGATGGAGTTCGTGCTCGGCGAACGCCGTGCCAACGGCGAGTTCTCGGACCTGCGCGACTTCATAGTGCGGTGCTCCGGGCAGGTGAACAAGCGCATGATAGAGAGCCTCATCAAGGGCGGCGCGTTCGACTGCTTCGGCAAGACGCGCTCCACGCTCATGGCGTCCTACGAGCGCATTATGGACGCGGTGTCCAGCGACAGGAAGAACAAGATGGAAGGGCAGCTCTCGCTCTTTGACGAGCTCATCGAGGATGTCAGCGTCAGCTATACGGAGCTGCCGGAATACGATGTCATGCAGGTGCTCGCGGGCGAAAAGGAGGTGCTCGGGATGTACATCAGCGGACACCCCCTCGACGACTACGCCGACACGGCGCACGAGTTCGATTTCTCCACCTCCATGCTCACCCTGCGCGAATACGACGAAAACGGCGACGAGGTCATCACCCTCAACCGCGATTTCGCGGGCAGGACGGTGAAGATGGGCTGCATAGTCGAATCACACGAGCGCAAGATGACGGGCAAACAGCAGAGGTTTGCCGTGGGCAGGCTGGAGGACAGGGAGGGCTCGATAGCCTTTGCGATGTATCCGAGAGCGTACGAGCAATACGGGATGCTGCTCGAAGCGGGCACGCCCATGAAGGTGTACGGCAGGGTGGACCTGCGCGACGAGAGCGAGCCCAAAATCGTCATCGACAAGCTCGAGCCGTGGGAAAACACCAGGAAAAAGAACGCCGCCGCAATCCGTTCCGGGGTGGTGTATGTGCTGGTGGACGGCGATTCCACAATCCGCCTCGTGACGGGAATAATCGCGATGTTCCCGGGCGATGTGCCCGTGAGGGCGCAGATGCGTGGCGCGGACGGCAAGATGTGCCTGCGCGAATTCGCGCAGAAGGTTGAGCCCACGGACGAGCTCATAAGGCGCCTCGGCACAATCGTCGGCGAAAACCATGTCCGTTACGACCGCTCGCGGAAATAAGCCGCGGGAGGGACGGAGGACACTCCGTTTTGTCGCAGACGGTCGAATCCCCGCGTTGTTTGTCGAAGGGCGGAATGGCAAATCCCGCAATTCGCTTTACATTCAAATCCTTTGAGGATATAATTAACGCGATGTGCGCGCGCACGGTCTTCCGTTCGGGCGCAGATACCACGGATTAAGTTTTTCGGGGTCAACCTCGGAGGTGTATAATGGCAAAGGCTGCAACCAAACAATCCAAGAAACTTGCAATCCTCACCAGCGGCGGCGATTCTTCCGGCATGAACGCCTGCATCAGGACTGCCGTGCGTTACGGGCTCAACAAGGGCTACGAGGTCTACGGCGTGCGCCGCGGCTATGTCGGGCTCATGGAGGACGACATCATCGAGATGCCTTACAGCAGCGTCTCCAACTGCGTCAATTCCGGCGGCACGATTCTCCGCACCGGCAGGTCCGACGATTTCAAGAAGCCCGAAGTCGTCAAAGCTGCGGCGGAAAACCTTTTGAAGCGCGGCATCAGCAACCTCATCGTCATCGGCGGTGACGGCTCCTTCCGCGGCGTGTCCGACATCCATCAGCACACGGACATCAATGTCATCGGCATCCCCGGCACCATCGACAACGACATGGGTTACACCGATTACACCATCGGCTTCGACACCGCGTGCAACACCGTGCTGGATTCCATGCTCAAACTGCGCGACACCATCACCTCTCATGACAGAATAATGATTCTGGAAGTCATGGGCAGGCACTGCGGCGACATCGCACTCAAGACGGCTGTCGCAGGCGGCGCGGAATATGTCATCCTTCCCGAAGCTCCCACCGATGTCGACGCGATTGCGGCGAGCGTGAAGAAGGGCTTTGACAAGGGCAAGACCTCCACCATCATCGTGCTGGCGGAGGGCAGGAACGACCTGCGCGACGAGCTGCGCGAAAAGGTCAAGGCGTCCACCGGCAGGACGGTCAACCATGTCGCGCTCAGCTATCTCCAGCGCGGCGGCATTCCTTCCATGTTCGACCGCGTCCTCGCAACCAGGCTCGCGGCACGCGCGGTGGACCTCATCGAATGCGGCCAGAGCGGCAGGGTCGTCGGCGTCAAGGGCAGCGACACCATCGACATGAATGTCATCGAAGCCCTGAACTGCAAAAAGGTGTTTGACTCCCGTCTGTTCGAGCTCGCGACCACCATCAGCAAATGACATCACAAAACGAAAACCTCCCGGAAACGGGAGGTTTTTTTGCGGGCTTTTGACCCCTGTGGGGCTTTTCCCGAAGAGGCGATGTTCCGCTCCCGCCGCGTGCGGCGTGAGATCGGCGCGCTATTCGGGATAGACGAAACGCCTGTTTTTCAGAAGTTCGTCGCGGTATCTTGCGACATAGTATTTCGCCATATCGAGGTTGTGTTCCCTGAAATTCCCGCACTCGGCGGGCTTTGCTCCCGGGATTTCGCCCTCGAATGCGAGAGTGAAGTCGCACGCTCCCACGACCGCGGGCAGGATGTCCTCGGGCGTCTTTTCGCCGAACACCACGAGGTAACAGCCCGTGCGGCAGCCCATGGGACCGAAGTACACTATGTCGTCGGCGTATTCGGAGTTGCGCAGGTATGTCGCAAACAGGTGCTCCACGGTGTGCAGGGCGGCGATGTCCGCCGCGGGCTCGCGGTTCGGGGCGGTGAAGCGCAGGTCGAATGTCGTGACCGTCACGCCGTCGCGCGCGTCCCGACGCGAAAGGTAAAGCCCCGGCAGAAGTTCGAGATGGTTGACTCTGAAGCTGGCTATCTTTTCCATATCTTTCCTCAATCGGATTCTACCACGCTTTACGCCCCGACGCAACCGTAAGCGCGGCTTAAGGGTTGCAGTTTTTGATTGCCAACACCCGAAAAAAATTGTATTATATATTTAAGCCCTGCAAGGGGGCATTAGTTTTTAAGGAGAAGTTATGAGAAATTTGAAAGGGGCGTGTATGTTTTGCCAGAGCGGGGGTCCGACCTCCGTCATCAACAGCAGCGCGGCGGGCGTTTTCATCGAGGCGCTGAAGCAGGAGAACATCACCGCGGTGTACGGCGCGGAGCACGGCATCGTCGGCGTTTTGCAGGAGAAGTTCTACGACATCGGCAAGGAAGATATGTATGAGCTGGAGCTTCTGAAGCATACTCCGTCGTCCGCGCTCGGCTCTTCCAGATACAAGCTCAAGAATTACGACGAGGATCCCACCGACTACGAGAGGCTCCTCGAGGTCTTCAAGAAGTACGACATCCGCTTTTTCTTCTACAACGGCGGCAACGACAGCATGGACACCTGCAACAAGATCAGCAAGTTCATGCAGAGGGAGGGCTACGACTGCAATGTCATCGGCGTGCCCAAGACCATTGACAACGACCTCTTCGGCACCGACCATTGCCCGGGCTACGGCAGCGCGGCGAAATACATCTCCACCACCATCATGGAGTGCAACCTCGACGCAAAGGTCTACAACTTCGGGCTCGTGTGCATCATCGAGGTCATGGGCAGAAACGCAGGCTGGCTCGCCGCGTCCGCGGCGCTCGCCTCCCGCAAAGGGCTCGGCGCCGACCTCATCTATCTCCCCGAGATACCGTTCGACCTCGACAAGTTCGCCTCCGATGTCTCCGCCGTGTGCGAAAGGAACGACGGCAAGTGCATCGTCGTCGTGGCGGAAGGGCTCAAGACGGCAGGCGGCATGTATGTCGGCGACTTCCGTCCCGTGTCCACCGACCACTTCGGTCATGCCGCGCTCGGCGGGCTTGCGGGTATGCTCGGAGAAGTCATCAAAAACAGGCTCAATGTCAAGGTGCGTCCCATAGAGCTCAGCCTCATGCAGCGTTGCGGCGCGCACCTCGCGTCCCAGGTCGATGTCGACGAGGCGTTCCAGGCGGGCGTGGAAGCCGTCCGCGCGGCAGTCGCCGGCGAGACGGACAAGATGGTCGTCTTCAACCGCGATTACACCAAGGACGAATATGTGTGCACACCTTCGCTTGTACACCTCGAAGTGTCCGCCAATGCGGAAAGGACCGTGCCCCTCGAATGGATAACCGAAAACGGCACGGGCATCTCGGACGAATTCGTCAAATACGCATTGCCGCTCATACAGGGCGAGGTGACAATCCCTCACGAGGACGGTTTGCCCCGCTTTGCGAAGCTCAAGAAAATCTATGCCCAAAAATGAGCAACCCCCTCGCCGCAGGTTGAGGACGGGAGAGGAAATCGAAGGAGTCGTCTGCGACTTCGGAATGAACGGAGAAGGCATCGTCAAAGACGGTGCCTATCCCGTTTTCGTGCCTTTCGCAATCGTGGGCGAGAGGGTGAAAGTGCAGATTGCCCACGCCAAGAAGGATTACGCCTTCGGTGAACTTATCGAGGTTTTATCCGCATCAAAAGACAGGGTAAAACCCCGTTGCCGTTATTTCGGGCGTTGCGGCGGCTGCGATTTGCAGCACCTCGACCGCCCCATGCAGGAGGAGGTCAAGCGGCTTTCCCTCATGCGCACCCTGCGCAAAATCGCGGGCATCGACATAGCCGTGCCCGAGGTGTTCGCGGGCGCGGGCTGGGCGTGGCGCAACAAGCTTTCCCTGCCGTTCGGCAGGGCGGGCAGGGGCGGAAAAGTCGTGCTCGGCTTCTATGAAAAACGCTCGCACACCGTAGTCCCCCTGAAGGACTGTCCCCTCCACGGAGAGTGGGCGGCGCGGCTCATCGCCGCCGTCACCGAATGGGCGAACGAAAACGGCGTCACCGTCTATGACGAAAAGACGGGCAAGGGGCTCTTGCGTCACCTCGTCGCGCGGTATGTCACCATGCTTTCCGCCACTCTCGTCGTCAACGGCGAGGGCGTGCCGCACATCGACAACCTCGCCCGCAAGCTGGACGACGCCTTCGGCGACTACGCCCTATACATTTCCCCCAACACCGCAAAGACGAATGTGATTCTCGGCGATACCGTCCGCCTCGTCAGAGGCAGGGAGAGAGCGCAGAACCTCGGCAAATTCTCCGCCGTGGTGTCGCCGCTCAGCTTTTTGCAGGTCAACGACGAGGTGCGTGACGCGGTCTACGACGAGGCGGCGCGCGCCCTTGACGGGTTTGACGGCGATGTCGTGGAGCTTTACTCGGGCGTGGGACTTCTCACGGCGGAGCTCGCGTCGCGGCTTCCCGAGGCGCGCATAGTCTGTGCCGAAATCGTGCCCGAGGCGGTGCAGGATGCAAAACGCCTCATGGGCAGGCTGGGCTTCGGCGACAGGGTCACTCCGACCTGCGCCGACGCGGCGGACTTCATGTCGTCGCTTCCCGCTGACGGTTACCGCCGCGCCCTGGTGCTCGACCCCCCGCGCAAGGGCTGTGACGAGAGGGTTTTGCAGGCGGCTGCCGACGCGGGCTTTCGCCGCGTCGTCTACATCTCGTGCAACCCCGCGACGCTGGCGCGCGACTTGCGCTTTTTGCTCGACCGCGGCTACCGTGTCGCCTCGTTGCGGGCGTTCGATATGTTCCCGCAGACTTTGCACACGGAAACCGTCGTGACGCTCGAAAAAGACGGCGGGGACACGGATTCCCGGAACAAATGACGGCTTCCCCCGCGTCGGTGACGGCTTTTCGGTGCGGGGCGATGTCAAAGCCGAAACAGGAGAAACTTATGGCAATTCGGAAGGTGAAGGAGTATTTTGCGAAGTTCTGCATGGAAGACAGGGTGCTGGAGTTCGATGTGTCGAGCGCGACGGTCGAGCTTGCGGCACAGGCGCTCGGGTGCGAGCCGTGCAGGATTGCCAAGACGCTTTCCTTTTCCGTGGACGGACGCCCCGTGCTCATCGTGGCGGCGGGGGACGCAAAAGTCGACAATCACAGGTTCAAGGCGAAGTTTTTCACCAAGGCGAAGATGCTTTCGCCTGATGAAGCGGAGCAGCTTGTCGGACACGCGGTGGGCGGAGTTTGTCCGTTTGCCGTCAACCCCGGCGTCGTCACCTATCTCGACGAATCGCTCAAACGCTTCGACACCGTCTTTCCCGCCTGCGGCAGCAGTAACAGCGCAATCGAACTCACCATCGCGGAGCTGGAACGCTATTCGCAGTTTGCGGAGTGGGTGGATGTCTGCAAGGGCTGGCGCGCGGACGAGGCGGAGAACTGAAAGAAATCGGTGAATCACGGGGTGTCGCCCGTGTGAAGGAGAGATTATGGTACAGGGCATAATGGAGTTGCTCTTTGACGCGGCTTATCTCATTTTCGCGTTCGTGGTGGGGGTCTACCTCATCGTCAAAGGGAACGGCAAATATTTCAAGCTGTTTGGACGGGGAATGAACGGACGGGAAGCCGACAGAACAAAACCGACAGAACGAAACCGACAGAATGAAACAAAAAAAGCCGCCTTTCGGGGCGGCTTTTCATTGCGTCGGACATCGCGTCGGAATGTTTCGTTTCACCTGAATTCCTTTGCGTTCCCGCGGTGCGGCGCGTTGCTTTTCAAAGGCGTACTTCGCGCGCACTGGCGCGCTCGCTGCCCGCACAGGCGCGCTCACAGGCGGGAGAGGATTTCCTCCGTCATCTCCGTGGTGGAGAGAGTGCCGCCTATGTCGGCGGTGCCTTTGCCGGCGTCGAGGGCGGATTCCACGGCGGCTTCAACCGCCGACGCCTCTCTTGCGAGGTCGAACGAGTGTCGGAGCATCATCGCGGCGGAGAGGATTGTCCCCACGGGGTTTGCCTTGTTCTGTCCCGCTATGGTGGGGGCGGAGCCGTGGATTGCCTCGTACATTCCCACCGTGGTCGCGCCGAGCGATGCGGAGGGCATCACGCCTATGCTGCCGATGATTGCGGCGGTGAGGTCGGAGAGGATGTCGCCGAAGAGGTTGGATGTGAGCACCACATCGAATTGCGAGGGGTTGAGAGCAAGCTGCATTGCGGCGTTGTCGACATACATCATCGAGAGCGCGACGGTGGGGTAGTCCTCGGCGATGTCTGCGACGACATTGCGCCACAGCCGCGACGAGGTCAGCACATTTGCCTTGTCGACGAGGCACAGCCTGCGCGAGCGTTTCTCGGCGATTTCGAAAGCCACTCTCGCCACGCGTTCGATTTCGATTTCGGAATAGCACTCCGTGTCGAAAGCCTCTCTGCCCGTCGCTCCCGTGCGGAAGCCGCGCTCGCCGAAATAGATTCCGCCCGTCAGTTCCCTCACGGTCACGAGGTCGATGCCGCGCGCGACGATTTCGGGTTTCAGCGCCGAGGCGGAGGACAGCGCGCGGAAGAGCTTTGCGGGGCGGATGTTGGCGTAAAGCCCGAGTTCCTTCCTTATGCCGAGCAGGGCGGATTCGGGACGGACGGGGAGGGCATCCCACTTGTCGCCGCCGACTGCGCCCAGGAGGACGGCGTCCGCGGCGTGAGCGGCGCGCACGGTGTCCTCGCTGTCTCTTATACACATCTCCGAGCCCACGAGACGTAGAGGAATATCGTATG